>NZ_JADBRF010000010.1:0-185074 GCF_014930485.1 Enterobacter cloacae complex sp. P47BA
AGAAGTGAAACGCCGTAGCGCCGATGGTAGTGTGGGGTCTCCCCATGTGAGAGTAGGGAACTGCCAGGCATCAATTAAGAAGAACCCCGTACCGTAAGGTGCGGGGTTTTTTGCTTTGTGCGCCGGAAAATACCAAGTGGCGGCACCGACTGACCGTACCTACAATTGTTAAAACGATTTTAACAATGGTGCCGCTTTGACACGTCCCTTTAATTACCAACAAGATTTTGCCAACATTAATTTCCGTGACCATGCAGAGCTGTATCAGGTGGGGCGGGGAGAGCAGGGTGTGCTCATGGTGGAGCCTTACAAAAGCGAGATCCTTCCGCACTGGCGATACAAAGATGCTGAAGTTGCAGCGCGATCGGCAAAAGAAATTTACGCCCTGTTTGAAGAATATCGTCAGCAAAACGACTTTGTGGGTATGGATATGGCGCGTAAATTCATTCAGATGGGCTATACGCGCGCCAGGCGATACGCCAATCATAAAGGCGGTAAAAAGTACGATGAGAAGCGCCAGGTAAAACCGCTGGATTGCGATCCCGTAAAAGCCGAAGCCGCCGCGGTCTTCAAAAAGTGGTGGGATAAAATTCGTGCAGATGAAGATTATTTGCAGCGAAAAAAGGCGCATCAGCAGAAGTGGGGATAATTACTACGTCCGCTAATAATTCGATACCTGATCGAGTTCACAAAACGTAATGAAACATATTAGAAACATTTTATTTACCTAACGATTCGTTTTAAATCCGGTTTTACTGTTTGTGGGCAATGGCCCGCAATGTGAGACAGGGGATTTTAAAATGACAGAAACCGTAGCCAGTGCAGATACGGATAACACCAATTTGGCAGGTAAGGATAGCCGTCGTCGGGTTTGGGCAATCGTTGGAGCCTCCTCGGGGAACCTCGTAGAGTGGTTTGACTTTTACGTCTATTCATTCTGTTCACTCTACTTTGCGCATATCTTTTTCCCGTCCGGGAATACCACCACTCAGCTTCTGCAAACCGCAGGCGTTTTTGCCGCCGGGTTCCTGATGCGCCCTATCGGTGGATGGCTGTTCGGCAGGATCGCAGACAGAAAAGGGCGCAAGACCTCAATGCTCATCTCCGTATGCATGATGTGCGTCGGCTCGCTGGTGATTGCCTGCCTGCCCGGATATGACACTATCGGAACATGGGCACCCGCGTTGCTGCTGCTGGCACGTCTGTTCCAGGGGCTGTCGGTCGGTGGGGAATACGGCACCAGTGCGACATACATGAGCGAAGTGGCGGTTGAAGGCCGAAAAGGTTTCTATGCATCATTCCAGTATGTGACCCTCATTGGCGGACAGCTGCTGGCGTTACTGGTTGTGGTGATCCTGCAACAAATACTTAGCGATGAAGATTTGCACGCCTGGGGCTGGCGCATCCCGTTTGCTATGGGCGCTGCCCTGGCGGTTGTCGCCCTGTGGCTACGCCGTCAGCTTGATGAAACCTCTCAACAGGAGGTCAGGGCGCTGAAAGAGGCGGGCTCGATGAAGGGGCTCTGGCGAAACCGCAAAGCATTTTTGATGGTGTTAGGTTTTACCGCCGCGGGCTCGCTAAGTTTCTATACCTTTACCACCTATATGCAAAAATATCTGGTTAACACCACGGGCATGCATGCAAACGTTGCGAGCGTCGTTATGACGGTGGCGTTACTCGTCTTTATGCTTATCCAGCCGATTGTCGGCGCGCTGTCGGACAAAATAGGTCGCCGCACCTCCATGCTGATCTTTGGCGGCATGCTCACCCTGGGTACCGTTCCGCTTTTGACTGCGCTACAGCAGACAACGTCGCCGTATGCCGCTTTCGCGCTGATCATGGTGGCACTCATTATTATCAGTTTTTACACGGCAATCAGCGGCATTTTGAAAGCGGAAATGTTTCCCGCACAGGTGAGGGCGCTGGGTGTTGGCCTCTCTTATGCGGTCGCGAATGCCCTGTTTGGCGGTTCGGCAGAGTATTTCGCGCTATCGCTTAAGTCGTGGGGCAGTGAAACGACCTTCTTCTGGTATGTCACCGTAATGGGAGCGCTGGCGTTTATTGTCTCGCTGATGCTGCATCGCAAAGGAAAAGGTATCCGCCTTTAATAATGTGCCATCTGCCACACGGCGTAGCCGGTTGTTGCGCCGGCTACGTCCCAGGCGAAATCTTTCCAGCTCCAGCCGCTCCCTGAGGGGCGGCTATCCCATAGTTCTTTTGATGCCCCAAGGCCCACTGAGAACATCAACCCTATCGCCGCGCTACGGTCCCGGCTGTATCCCTGATGCTGCGCATACTCATTACCGGCTGCAGACAGCATAGCGGAAGCGAGGAAGTGTTGTGCTTTGTCCTGACCGGACCAGCTATCATTGGCCATATGACTGCAACCAGTCAGAAAGAAAGCGCTCAGTAACAGAGGAATACGCATCAACGGGCTCCATAAAAAAGCCCTGCGGGTAACAGGGCCTGGACATTACAGAATTCGGCTGATAAGTCGGTCAATACGGATACGACGCAAGCGGCGAATCAGCTTGCGAACTTTCACCGGATAATCGGCAATGCTCTGCAGCTCGCGGTAATGATTAACCACCGTGGTGTGCGTGCGAATCAACTCCAGTTCACGCTCACGCTGTGCGGCTAACTCATGCTGCGGGTCATGGATCAGGATCGCGTTTTCCAGATCCAGTCTCCACGCGCGCGGGTTCAGGTTGTTACCGGTCAGCAGCATCCACTCATCGTCGACCCACATACCTTTCAGATGGTAACTGTTGTCTTCATCTTTCCACAGACGCACAACCAGCTGGTCAGTGTTTACGTAATACTGTAAACGGCTCAGGAAGCGGCGCAGGTTAATTTCATAAAGATAAGGCAGCGCACCGATGATTTTGAACGGCTGATCTTCAGGTATGAAGAAGTCGTTCGCCGTTTTATCCCCAACGATAATTTCCACTTTTTTACCATCGCGCAGCAGCTGAATGATATTACGCACCAGCACGGCAGGAAGGTTAAAGTACGGCGTGCAGATGGTGAGCTTTTGCTCCGCGCACGGCATCAGATGGAAGATCGTTTTATTCAGCAGGCTTGATTTGCCAAGCCCAACCAGCGGGGTAACGGATAACTCTTCGTTGTTTGCGTCGCCCTGAAAATGGTAAACAGCATCGCGGAGCTCCTGGCGGAAGGCGCGAACATCGTTTTTGATTTCCGGGCTCTTAGGGCGCTCGGGATCGTCAAGGCGATTAACGCCACGGCCATGTACCAGGTTTTTATCAACCCAGTTAAACATGATATCGGCCATCTGAGGATTACGGATCAGATGGTAGCGGTCATAGCGATATTTATCGAGCTGATGAAGATAGACATCATTGAGGCTTGCGCCGCTGTAAAGCACGCTGTCATCGATGATGAACCCTTTAAAATGAAGGACGCCGAGCGCTTCGCGGGTATTCACCGGGACGCCATAAACAGGTACATCGACGCCAGGATTTTCCTGCGCCGTGCGACAATACCAGTCTGCATTGGTGTTTGAAGCGGCCGCGCCAATACGGCCACGCTGGGCGCGATGCCAGTCAACCAGCACGCGAACATCCAGCTCCGGACGCTGACGCTTGGCTTCATAGAGCGCGTTCAGGATCGCACGCCCGCCTTCATCTCGTTCAAGATACAGGGCCACAATGCAAATGCGTCGCGTGGCACTGGCAATCTTTTCCAGAAGCGTCTCCCGAAAATGAGCGGGAGCGTAAAAGAACTCTACATCATCAACTGACTGAGAAATCTTCGGTAGTTGAGCAAGGTGTTGTTGATGTTTATTACGCTTAAATTTTGACAACATCACAGTGCGTTTCTTCTCTGTTCATTGAAGGGTTGTCTGTACCATGCAAACAACATAAGCGGACAATGATACCACCAGTCCCGTCCAAAGTGGGTAACATTTCCAGTAGCTTACTCGGGTTTGTCTGCTGGTGTCAGGCCGAGGGATAAGGCGACAATACCTTCGTCCAGCTGAATATCAACGTCAAATCCGAGTTTTCGCGCCAGGGTCACCATACCGCGATTGTTCGGCATAGTAATGCCATTCAGGCGTAACAATCCGTGATCTCGCGTATAACTGATGAGTTTTTCCAGCAGTCGTCTGCCCAGACCCAGGCCTTTAAGATCGGAGCGCACCAGCACAGCAAATTCCGCGTCAATGTTATCCGGATCGGAAATTGCGCGCGTCACGCCGAGGATCTCATCGCCCCGATCGGAACGTCGAACGGCGACAAACGCCATCTCTCGATCGTAGTCGATCTGGGTCATATTGGCTAAATCATCGTGGGTAAATTCGTTGATTTCGCTAAAGTAGCGATAATAGAGATCTTCTTTCGTAACCTGAGAAATAAAGGCACGCAGCTGCGGTTCATCTTCCGGCAGAATAGGGCGGAACAGGGCGCGTTCCCCATTCTTCATCTCGACCCACTCCTCCAGCTGCAGAGGATACGGACGGATCGCCAGGCGGCTCTCTCTGTCCCCTTCAAATGGCGCGATATCCAGCGTTACGTCCAGCGCCGTAAACTCAGTGCCGGAGGCGAGCAGCGGATGGATATCCAGCCGCTGGATCTCCGCACAATCTACAACCAGGTTAGACACCTGCACCAGGAATTGACTCAACCCGGCAATATCGAGCGGACGCAGGGCGCTGCGGCCACGGATCTTTTTGCTTTTAATCGCCTGAATGATCAGATAGCGCGCCAGATTCATGTTCAGCGGCGGTAGCGCCACCGCGGCCTGTTCCTCTGGACGCCACTCAACGCCGCCTTCCCCCAGCATAATGAGCGGGCCGAAGACAGGATCGTGTTCAACCACCACCCGCAGTTCCTGGGCGCCCGCGCGGTGAGCCATGCTTTGCACCAGCAGTCCGTGGATCCGGGCCTGCGGCCAGGCCATTTTGACGCGATCGAAAATGGCATCGGCTGCCTGCTGCACCTCCGTTGCCGTACGCAGGTACAACATGACCCCCTGAACGTCAGACTTATGCGGGATATCGGGGGAACGAAGCTTAAGCGCGACCGGGTAGCCAATCTGTTCGGCTATATGTACGGCCTCAGCGCTGTCGCTGGCGATCCAGGTTGGCAGAGTTTGCATCCCGTAGCTGCCCAGTATGGGCTGCACTTCATGCGTATCAAGCGAGGTCGCGCCTTCTTCAATGGCCTGCTGTAACAGCCGATGAACGTCGACGGTGTTCGCCGTCAGGTTTCCGGGCAAGGCAGGTGTCTCACGCAGCTGTTTCTGGTTGCGGCGATATTCCACCATATGCATAAATGCCGTGATGGTGCCTTCCGGCGTGCGGTAGGTTGGCAGTCCGGCTTCACTGAACAAGCGTCGCGCCTCCTGAGAGGAAAACTCACCGCACCAGTTGGTCAGCAGGGTGACATATTTGCCGCGCGGATGATTTCGTACCGCCTCAATCAGCGCCCGCGCGCTTTCACTGCCCGGCGCGGCCGCGCTGGGGGAGTGGATAATCATCAGCGCATCGAAATCCTGGCTGTCCAGCAAAATGGAGATTGCCCTGATATAGCGATCGCTGCTGGCATCATCGCGCAAATCAAGCGGATTGCCGGGCGTCACGCTTGCCGGAAGCGCCTCTCTGAGGCGTTGCAGCGTCTCTTCACCCAGCGTGGCCAGCTTGCCGTTACGCAGCCAAAGCTCATCCAGCGCCAGCGCGGCAGGGGCCGCGCCATTGCTGACAATCATCAACTTCTCGCCGCGCAGCGGACGCATGTGGCTCAACGTCTCAACGGCGGAAAAAAGCTCGTGTGTATCCTGCACCCGCAGCAACCCCGCGCGCTGAATGGCAGCATCCCAGGCCGGATCCATACCGGAATGAGACTGCAGCAGACGCTGTGCCGCAGGGCTGCGACCGCTTTTGATAACGAGGATCGGTTTATTGCGCGATGCGCTACGCGAAGCGGAAACAAAACGACGGGCGTCGCTCAGGTGCTCAAGATAAAGGAGGATTGCGCTGGTTTTGCTGTCTCGCGCCAGGAAATCCAGCAGTTCGTCAACGTCAATATCCAGGCTGTCGCCCAGAGCAATGAAGTAGGAGAATCCCATTTCACGCTGCTGCGCCCAGTCAAGGATGGTGTTTGAGACCGCAGCCGACTGCGAGATAAACGCCAGCTTACCTTTACGGATCGGCACCGGGGAGAAGCTGGCGTTCAGCCCCTGCCAGGGCGCGAGCAGACCCAGGCTGTTCGGCCCGAGAATGCGCATCTGATAGCGGCTGGCGCAGGCCAGCAGTTCGGGCTGCTGTTCAGGCGGAGACGAGAGAATAATGCAGGTTTTACACCCTTTCTTGCCGAGTGACTCCAGCAGTTCCGGATTGCGTTTGGCGTTTGTACACAGAACGGCGAGATCCGGTACGAAAGGCAGGCTCTCCACGTCCGGCCAGGCAAGCACGCCCTGAACGGCCTTATAAGACGGCGTGACGGGCATAACGGGACCGTTAAATCCTCCGGCCAGAAGGTTGCGCATCATCAGATAGCCTGCACGATCCGGTTTCATTGATGCGCCGATGACGGCAATGGATTTAGGACGGAGTAGCGCTTCTAACCCTCTCTGGCTCATGCAGGCCTCCTGTGAATGCAAGCGACCTGATGATTTTAAACGCTTTCTGTCTCCGTTGCTGTGATGCTGCCCTTATGAACGGTTTTTCCCGCCAGATAGCGCTCCCGGAAGCATGAGAAATGGTTGCCCAGGGCACCAGCTGCAGCGGTATCTCCTGCTAAATCCAGTAGCGCAATGGCGACTTCGGCAGTGCAGTAATGCCCGTCAGCATGCGCTTCGCGCAGGCGGTAGGCCGAGACGCGGGAAAGATCGACAGAAATAACCGGCAGAGCGTCGAGGTAAGGGCTTTTGCGAAACATTTTCCGCGCTTCGGTCCAGGTACCGTCCAGCATAATAAACAGCGGTGGTTTCCCTGATGGCGGCGCGGTAAAGACCTGACGCTGTTCTCCCGCATAAGATGCCGGGAAAACCACCATCGGCTGGTAGTCCGGGCTTGCCACCAGGTCGAGCAGAGCCTGAGGTGGCTCAGTGCGCGACCACTGAAACGCGGCGGTATCCGGCAGAATATCGGCAATAAGACGCCCCGTATTACTGGGCTTCATCGGCTCGGTATCGAACATGACCAGACAAAAGCGGCTCTCCGCAGTACTTGGGGCCAGCGTCTCGCACAGACACACCTTCAGCGGCAGCAGGCAGCGCTGACAGCGACGTATGCGATTGCCACGAGCAAGAAAGGGGCGAGTCGCGCGCGCAAGGCGTTCGGCGCGTAATTTAAGGACAGCGTTATCAGTCATGGGCGAAATGGAGGAAAAACCCTATTTTCGCAGAGGCGGGAACGGGGCACAAGGTGTGCCCCGGGAATGTTACAGCGATTCGTTTAACCAGCTATCAAAAGGTGCTTTTGGAACCGCACCGTTGAGCATATCGATCACTTCACCATTTTTGAAAATCATGATGGTCGGGATACTGCGAATACGAAAACGTGCGCTTAGCTCGCGTTCGGCCTCGGTATTAACCTTAACGAACCGCATTTTTCCGCTGCGCTCTTCGGCCACATCTTCGAAGATTGGCGCGAAGCTGCGGCACGGACCGCACCATGGCGCCCAGAAATCGACCACCACCGGGAGATCGTCCTTGAGGAGTTTGTCCAGCGTAGCACCCGTCGCGTTAATGACATCGCCATCAAACAATTCATGGCCACAACGTCCGCATTTCGCACCGTCATCCATCCGATCGTCCGGAATGCGGTTTAAAGCCTGACAGTTGGCACATACGGTATTCATAACTAACCTCTGATAGAGCCGTGGGACAGCGGCAGAACGCCGATAATGTTTCTGATATGTTACATATTATCAGTGAGCCTGTATGAAACGACAATGCGTTTTATTCAATGGGAACAATAGTCACAGGCTTTTGTACGAAATTATGGCTATGCGCTGGCACATCGGGTAATCTGCGCGCTTCGCGCAGCGCTGGTGGAGAAAAGCATGAACGACGAAATGAAAAACAAAAGCGGCAAGGTCAAAGTGATGTATGTCCGCAGTGATGATGACTCTGATAAACGCACCCAAAATCCGCGTACCGGAAAAGGTGGCGGGCGTCCAGCGTCCTCTCGTGCAGACGGTGGCCGTCGCCCCGCCCGCGATGACAGAAATAACCGCGGTGATGACCGCAAACGTGATGACCGCAAGCGTGACGATCGCAAGCGCGATGACCGTCCGCGTGATGACTTCTCACGTGATAACGCCTCTCCGTGGCGCACCGTTTCTCGCGCCCCTGGCGATGAGACGCCGGAAAAAGCCGATCACGGCGGTATCAGCGGTAAAAGCTTTATCGACCCGGAAGTGCTGCGTCGTCAGCGCGCGGAAGAGACCCGCGTATATGGCGAGAACGCCTGCCAGGCGCTGTTCCAGAGCCGTCCTGAGTGTATCGTCCGCGCCTGGTTTATCCAGAGCGTGACCCCGCGCTTTAAAGAAGCGCTGCGCTGGATGGCCGCGAACCGCAAAGCTTACCACGTGGTTGAAGATGCTGAACTGACAAAAGCGTCCGGTACCGAGCACCACGGCGGCGTCTGCTTCCTGATTAAAAAACGTAACGGCACGACAGTTCAGCAGTGGGTCAGCCAGGCAGATGCCGATGACTGCGTGCTGGCGCTGGAAGACGTGGGCAACCCGCACAACCTGGGCGCAATGATGCGCAGCTGCGCGCATTTTGGCGTGAAGGGCGTGCTGCTGCAGGATGCCGCGCTGCTGGAATCCGGCGCCGCGATCCGTACTGCGGAAGGCGGAGCCGAGCACGTACAGCCGATCACCGGCGACAGCGTTCTGGATGCCCTCGAGCAGTTCCGTAAAGCGGGCTATTCCATCGTGACCACATCCAGCCATGCCGGCACGCCGCTGTTTAAAGCGACGCTGCCGCGCAAGATGGTGCTGGTGTTGGGTCAGGAACGTGATGGTCTGTCTGATGCGGCGCTCTCCAGTTCGGATCTGAGCGTCTCCATCGACGGGACGGGCAATGTGGAAAGTCTGAACGTATCCGTTGCGACCGGCGTGCTGCTGGCCGAGTGGTGGCGTCAGAATAAGGCATAAGCCTCTTATGTGCCGGGCCTGACCCGGCACATTCAAACCCTACTCGCTCTCTGCCGGTAACACAGGCATCCAGTCAATTGGCGTTTCGCCACGTTTTTCCAGCCATTCATTTGCCAGAACAAAATGATTACTGCCAAAGAAACCGCGATGGGCAGAAAGCGGTGACGGGTGCGGTGCCTTCAACACGTGATGACGCTGACGATCGATAATTGCCCCTTTCTTCTGCGCGTGAGAACCCCAGAGTAAAAACACGACCCCTTCACGATGCTCGTTGATAAGGCTGATAACTTTATCGGTAAAGGTTTCCCACCCAAGGCTGGCGTGCGAGTGCGCCTGGCCCGCCCGTACGGTGAGCACCGTGTTCAATAACAGCACGCCCTGGCGCGCCCAGCTTTCCAGATAACCGTGGTTGGGGCGGGTAAACCCGGGCACGGTTCCCTCAAGCTCTTTATACATGTTGAGCAGAGAAGGGGGGATCGCCACGCCTGGGCGTACGGAAAATGCCAGCCCGTGCGCCTGCCCAGGGCCGTGATAGGGATCCTGGCCCAGAATGACGACTTTCACATCGCTCAACTCGGTATAGCGAAACGCGTTGAATACATCTTTTTGCGGCGGATAAATCGTTTGCCCGGACTGACGCTCAGCGGCAACGGTACTGAGCGTATTGATAAAATAAGGCTGCTGCTTTTCTTCTGCCAGCACGTCATGCCAGGTTAAAGGTGTCGTCATGTCGCTCTCCTGCGAATCTCAATCTGTCACTAGCTTACCTGTTTAACGCTTGTGAGCAAAATTACGCGCTGAAATGCGTGCTAAGTCGTTAAATTTATTTTGAAATGATGCAGGTTAAGTTGAGTCGATGGGGGTATGAAATTGATCTAAAGCAATAAATTCAAACCACACTCTTTATGTGGTTGGTATTTTTGTTGATTTAAATCAATAAATCGCCGTGGTGTGAATGATATATATACACACAAGAAACAATGGTTTTACCAATTGGCCGCGTAAGGCCAGCATCAGTTAATGTAGCCTAAGGGAGGCAACACATGATTACAGGTATCCAGATTACCAAAGCGGCAAATGACGATCTGCTCAACTCTTTCTGGCTGCTGGACAGCGAGAAAAATGAAGCGCGCTGTGTGGTTGCGAAAGCGGGTTTTGCTGAAGATGAAATCGTACCGGTGAATAAACTGGGCGAAATCGAATACCGTGAAATCCCAATGGAAGTGCAGCCGGAAGTGCGCGTTGAAGGGGGTCAGCACCTGAACGTTAACGTGCTGCGCCGCGAAACGCTGATGGATGCCGTTGAGCACCCGGAAAAATACCCACAGCTGACTATCCGCGTGTCTGGTTATGCGGTTCGCTTTAACTCACTGACTCCAGAACAGCAGCGCGACGTTATCGCCCGTACCTTTACTGAAAGCCTGTAAGGCTTCAGCCACGGGGGGGGAACAAAAAAGCCGGGGATTACCCCGGCTTTTTCTTACTCTTCAGTCTTCGTTTCCTGCGCGGCAGCGCTTGGCTTACGACGCTTACCAATGTTTTTGGTATCGCGGTGGCGCTGCTTCACGCGCGGCTTCTCTTTTTCTTTCTCTTTTCTCTCAGCACGTTTCGCGAGCGCTTTCTTGGACGGTTTACCCGTCATTTTTTCACTCGGCGCACGTGTGGTTGGGCGCAAGCCATCAATAACGCGCGCTTTCAGCGGCTCGTCAACATAGCGGCCAATTTTCTGCAGCAGCAGGTAGTCATGCGCTTCAACCAGTGAAATTGCAATCCCTTTGCGGCCCGCGCGACCGGTACGGCCAATGCGGTGCAGGTAAGTATCTCCGCTGCGCGGCATATCGAAGTTAATGACATGGCTCACGTCAGGGATGTCGATCCCGCGGGCGGCAACGTCTGTTGCGACCAGCACGTTAACGCGGCCATCGGTCAGGCGCTTAATGCCTTCGGTACGCTTGATCTGCGCCATCTCACCTTCAAGATAGCAGTTGTTGATCCCGGCGTTGCGCAGCATTTCAGCCAGCTCGTGCACGCGCTCGCGCTTACGCACAAACACGATAGTGCGGGTTGCGTCTTCCTGCTTCAGCAGGTGCTTGAGCAGCTCAACCTTATGCTCAAGGTTGTCCGCACGGTAATACCACTGATGGATTTTTTTACGCTCTCGCGTGGATGGCGTCGCAGAGACTTCCACCGGATCTTCCAGCAGACGCTCTGCGAAGTCTTTAATCGCATCCCCTTCAAGGGTGGCAGAGAACAGCATCGTCTGGTTACGCCAGCGCGTTTCACCTGCAATATGCTCGATATCCTGCGCAAAGCCCATGTCCAGCATGCGGTCCGCTTCGTCGAGGATCAGCGTTTCTACCGCGCGGCAGTCGAAGTTTTCTTCTTTAATATACTGCAGCAGGCGGCCCGTCGTCGCGACGACGATGTCCTGGTTTTCGCTGAACACTTCGGCGTGGTTCATATACGCAACGCCGCCGGTGATGGTGGCGATATCCAGATGCGTATTCGCCGCGAGTTCACGCGCGTGATCGGCAACCTGCATGGCCAGCTCGCGCGTAGGCGTCAGGATCAAAATACGCGGCGGGCCAGATTTTTTACGTGGAAAGTCGAGCAGGTGCTGCAACACAGGCAGCAAATAGGCTGCTGTCTTCCCCGTGCCGGTTGGCGCAGAACCGAGCACATCGCGGCCCTCAAGCGCAGGCGGAATGGCCGCTGCCTGAATGGCGGTCGGGCGTGTAAAGCCTTTGCTCTCAAGAGCATTGAGCAGGCTTTCATCGAGTTCAAGTTCGGAAAAAGTCGTTACAGTCATGTTCTACCTCTGTGTGGGGCGCTGATTATAGACGTTACGGCTGTAATCTTCATCTGTTTGTATGGATATCGCTTTGCGGCCACTTCGCTTTCCCCTATGCTACTCCAGTTTCACTTAGAAGGTTGCCCTGACATGTCTCAACTCAAAGCGCAGCTGCGCCGCGATGGTTTTACGTTTAAACAATTTTTTGTCGCTCACGATCGCTGTGCCATGAAAGTCGGTACAGACGGCATTTTACTGGGAGCATGGGCACCTGTCGCAGGTGTTAAGCGTATTCTTGATATCGGTACCGGCAGCGGGCTGGTGGCCTTGATGCTGGCGCAGCGTACTGAAGAGCATGTCACTATTGATGCCGTTGAGCTGGATGCGCAGGCCGCAGGGCAGGCGGGTGAAAACGCGGCCGAGTCACCCTGGGCTGACCGGATAACCGTTAAGTGCGCGGACGTGCTGGCCTGGGCACCAGAGCAGACGGCGCGTTACGATCTGATTGTCAGCAACCCCCCTTACTACGAGCCCGGCGTGGAGTGTGGTACACCGGAACGTGAACAGGCGCGCTATACCGGTTCACTCGATCACAAAGCGCTGCTCGTCAACGCGGCTGAACTTATCTCAGAAGAGGGCTTTTTCTGCGTGGTGCTGCCAGAAAGTACGGGCAACACGTTTATCGCTACCGCGCAGGAGATCGGCTGGACGTTACGTTTGCGAACTGACATCTCTGATACGGAAGGCCGATTGCCGCACCGCGTGCTGCTGGCGCTTTCGCCAAAAGAGGGTGAGTGTTTTAATGACCGTATGGTGATCCGTGGGCCAGACCAGCGTTATTCCGAAGATTACACGGCTCTGACCCAGGCGTTTTATTTGTTTATGTAAACCTGCGGGGCGAGTATCGACGGGCCGGACTCAGCAAGCCGATCCGGGTAGTCGAGTGTGTAGTGCAAACCGCGGCTCTCTTTACGCATCATCGCGCAGCGAACAATCAGCTCGGCAACCTGCACCAGATTGCGCAGCTCCAGCAGATTATTGGAGACGCGGAAATGGGCATAATATTCATCAATTTCCTGCTGCAGCATCGTAATGCGGCGCAACGCGCGTTCCAGACGTTTCGTGGTGCGCACAATCCCAACGTAGTCCCACATAAACAACCGTAGCTCGTGCCAGTTGTGCTGGATCACTACCAGCTCGTCCGGGTTCTCCACGCGGCTTTCATCCCAGGCCGGTAAACGCTCTGTTTCACGGGCGTAAGGCATGCGCTTCGTGATGTCCTCCGCCGCTGACCAGCCGTACACCAGACATTCAAGCAGCGAGTTAGACGCCATACGGTTCGCGCCGTGTAGCCCGGTATAGCTGACCTCACCAATAGCATACAGACCGTCTACATCAGTGCGTCCGTGATCGTCAACCATCACGCCGCCGCAGGTATAGTGGGCGGCTGGCACAATGGGCACCGGATCGCGTGTTAAATCAATGCCAAGATTGAGCAGCTTTTCGTAAATCATCGGGAAGTGCTGGCGAATGAATTCTGCCGGCTTATGGCTGATATCGAGATACATGCAGTCCACGCCAAGGCGCTTCATTTCGTGGTCGATGGCGCGGGCAACAATATCACGCGGCGCCAGTTCACCGCGGGCGTCAAAGTCCGGCATAAAGCGGGTACCGTCAGGGCGTTTCAGATAAGCCCCTTCGCCGCGCAGGGCTTCCGTCAGCAGGAAATTTCGCGCCTGAGGGTGGAACAAGGCGGTGGGGTGAAACTGATTAAATTCGAGATTCGCCACGCGGCAGCCGGCGCGCCAGGCCATAGCGATACCGTCCCCGGAAGCGATATCCGGATTCGTGGTGTACTGATACACCTTAGAGGCGCCACCTGTAGCCAACACCACAGCCTTCGCCTGACAGGTTTCCACCTTCTCTTTATTACGGTTCCAGACCCACGCTCCCACCACGCGACGCGTGCCGGGCAGGCCTATCTTGTCGGAAATGATCAGATCAACCGCGTTGCTCCGCTCAAGGACCCGGATGTTAGGATGGTTCAGCGCTTTGCTGACCAGCGTGGTTTCCACTTCTTTTCCGGTAGCATCCGCGGCGTGCAGGATGCGGCGGTGGCTATGGCCGCCTTCACGCGTTAAGTGGTAGCTCTCTTCACCGTTGGGCTGAACCTGAGTATCGAATAAAACACCCTGATCGATAAGCCACTGAACGCAATGGCGGGCATTGCTGGCCACAAACTCTGCCGCGTGTGCATCCACGATCCCGGCCCCGGCAATCAGCGTATCTTCCACATGTGATGCAATGCTGTCGGTCTCGTCAAATACCGCGGCAATGCCGCCCTGAGCATAAAATGTGGAGCCTTCACTTATCGGGCCTTTGCTCAGAACGATAACGTTCTGATGTTCAGCCAGACGCAGCGCCAGAGAGAGACCGGCAGCGCCGCTGCCGATGATCAATACATCACAATGAAGTTCAGGTGTTGTGTTCATGATTGTTGTTTAATTTACTAAACAGTGTTGGGGCAGAATAGCACCTGAATGCGAGATATCGCACGTTTTTTTTAATAGAAGTTGCAATGACTAAACGCAGTGGCAGGGGTAAACGAAGGGTAAATAAATGAAATTATTTTGCGAAGCAGATCGTTAGCGTCAGATTTTGTGGTGAAATAAAGCCTGTGTTGCGTTACTCTTCTGGCGGGAAAAAGATGTTTCTTGTCAGAAAGTGGTGCGTATCGTGAACAGACTTATAATGAGAGAAAATGAACGGTCTGCGGCGCGATGAACAAAAACAAAGGCGTTACGGAACTTATTGAAGATCAGACACTCTAAGCTGGTGCTTGCTCAAAGTGCGGTAGTTATAGAGTGGCGTTTCGATAACGCGTGGAATTTAGGTTTGGGGAGACATTACCTCGGATGAGCGAGCAGTTAACGGACCAGGTCCTGGTTGAACGGGTCCAGAAGGGAGATCAGAAAGCCTTTAACCTACTGGTGGTGCGCTACCAGCATAAGGTGGCGAGTCTGGTTTCCCGCTATGTACCGTCAGGTGATGTACCTGATGTGGTGCAAGAGTCTTTTATTAAGGCCTATCGCGCGCTGGAATCTTTCCGGGGAGATAGTGCTTTTTATACCTGGCTGTACCGTATTGCTGTCAATACGGCAAAGAATTACCTGGTTGCTCAGGGTCGTCGTCCGCCGTCCAGTGATGTAGACGCTATCGACGCCGAAAACTTCGAAAGTGGCGGTGCGCTGAAAGAAATTTCGAACCCTGAGAACTTAATGTTGTCAGAAGAACTGAGACAAATTGTTTTTCGCACGATCGAGTCACTCCCGGAAGATTTACGCATGGCAATTACGTTACGGGAGCTTGATGGTCTGAGCTATGAAGAGATAGCCGCTATCATGGATTGTCCGGTCGGCACGGTTCGTTCACGAATTTTCCGTGCGCGAGAAGCTATTGATAATAAAGTTCAACCGCTTATCAGGCGTTGACGATAGCGGGATACTGGAAAAGGTATTAGGCATGCAGAAAGAAAAACTTTCCGCTTTAATGGATGGTGAGACGCTGGATAGTGAGCTGCTCAACGAGCTGTCTCATTCTCCCGAAATGCAAGAGACCTGGGAGAGTTACCATCTCATCCGTGACACGCTGCGCGGTGATACCGGAGAGGTTCTCCATTTCGATATCTCAGCCCGCGTGATGGCGGCCATCGAGAATGAGCCTGTTCATCAGACCACTCCGCTGATTCCTGAAGCGCAACCCGCACCGCACCAGTGGAAGAAAATGCCGTTCTGGCAAAAAGTGCGTCCGTGGGCCAGCCAGCTCACCCAAATGGGGGTGGCTGCATGCGTATCGCTTGCAGTTATCGTTGGCGTCCAGCACTATAATACTCAGTCTGAAACTAATCAGCAGCCAGAAGCGCCAGTGTTTAACACACTGCCGATGATGGGCAAAGCCAGCCCGGTAAGTCTGGGCGTACCGGCTGATGCCTCCGCCAGCGGCGGTCAGCAACAGCAGGTTCAGGAGCAGCGCCGTCGCATTAATGCGATGTTGCAGGATTATGAGTTGCAGCGTCGTCTGCACTCTGAACAGCTTCAGTTTGAGCAGGCCCAAACTCAGCAAGCTGCTGTGCAGGTGCCCGGAAACCAAACTTTAGGAACGCAATCGCAGTAATGAAGCAACTTTGGTTCGCCATGTCTCTGATGGCGGGTAGCCTGTTCTTCTCTGCTAACGCCTCGGCTGATGTTTCATCCGGGGCGTTGTTGCAGCAAATGAATCTGGCCAGCCAGTCACTCAATTACGAGTTGGCATTTATCAGCATCAACAAGCAGGGCGTCGAGTCGTTACGCTATCGCCATGCCCGTCTTGATAACCAGCCGCTCGCCCAGCTTTTACAGATGGATGGCCCGCGTCGGGAAGTTGTCCAGCGTGGCAACGAAATCAGCTATTTCGAGCCCGGTCTGGAGCCTTTCACCCTGAATGGCGACTATATCGTTGATTCTCTACCGTCGCTTATCTATACCGACTTCAAACGACTTGCCCCTTACTATGATTTTATTTCGGTAGGGCGTACCCGTATTGCAGACAGGCTGTGTGAAGTGATCCGCGTGGTTGCGCGCGATGGCACGCGCTACAGCTATATCGTCTGGATTGATGCGGAAACCAAGCTGCCGATGCGCGTGGACCTGCTCGACCGCGACGGCGAGACGCTTGAACAGTTCCGCGTCATCTCCTTCAGCGTGAACAATCAGGTTGGTAACAGCATGCAGAATCTGGCGAAGGCCAGCCTGCCGCCGCTGCTTTCTGTTCCAGCAGGGGACTCCGCTAATTTCAACTGGGTTCCTTCCTGGATACCGCAAGGCTTTAGCGAAGTGTCCAGCAGCCGTCGTCAGTTGCCCACCATTGATACGCCGGTTGAATCACGCCTCTATTCCGATGGCTTGTTCAGCTTCTCGGTGAATATCAACCGCGCAACGGCAAACAGCGCTGAACAAATGCTTCGTACCGGGCGTCGTACGGTCAGCACCACGGTTCGCGATAACGCAGAAATCACGATTGTGGGGGAATTACCTCCGCAGACGGCGAAGCGCATTTCAGACAGCATTAAATTCAGGGCCGCACAATGATTAAAGAGTGGGCGACCGTCGTCTCGTGGCAGAATGGTATTGCGCTGGTCAGCTGTGATGTTAAAGCCTCATGCAATAGCTGCGCATCCCGAGCCGGTTGTGGCAGTCGCGTGCTGAATAAGTTAGGGCCACAGACATCGCATACGATCTCCGTGCCGAGCGAACAGCCGCTGGTGGCGGGTCAGAAGGTGGAACTGGGCATTATGGAAGGCAGTCTGCTTAGTTCCGCGATGCTGGTCTATCTCTCCCCGCTGGTGGGGCTGTTTGTCATGGGCGGCCTTTTTCAGATGCTGTTTGGTACCGACGTGGCCGCCATGTGCGGTGCAGCTTTGGGTGGCGTAGGGGGATTCTGGCTTGCCAAAGGCATCTCACCGAAGCTCGCCGCGCGCGATGAGTGGCAGCCCGTTATTCTGAGCGTTGCGCTGGCGCCTGACCAGCTTCGTGTCGAGACGCTCTCTTCTGAAGCCCGGTGATCCACCGGGCTTTATCATTATTTACATCTCAAAAAAGAAAACGCCGTTTCTTCGCGCTATGCTTGGCTCTAAGTGCATTTCCAGGTTGCGGGGATGTAGTGTAGAATGCTGCGTTTTCGCACTGAAAAACGTCAGGCTAAGAACAGCGGCCTCCAGGAATTCGTAAGGCATAATTATTTAACTATATGAAGAACATACGTAACTTTTCGATCATTGCTCACATTGACCACGGTAAGTCGACGCTGTCTGACCGTATTATCCAGATTTGCGGTGGCCTGTCTGATCGTGAAATGGCAGCCCAGGTACTGGACTCCATGGACCTGGAACGCGAACGCGGTATCACCATTAAAGCGCAGAGCGTGACGCTCGACTATAAAGCGACCGACGGTGAAACCTACCAACTGAACTTTATCGACACCCCTGGCCACGTTGACTTCTCCTATGAAGTTTCACGCTCGCTGGCGGCCTGTGAAGGCGCGCTGCTGGTGGTCGATGCCGGGCAGGGCGTAGAAGCCCAGACTCTGGCGAACTGCTACACCGCGATGGAAATGGATCTCGAGGTCGTGCCGGTTCTGAACAAAATTGACCTGCCTGCCGCCGATCCTGAGCGTGTAGCGGAAGAGATTGAAGACATCGTCGGCATTGATGCGACCGACGCGGTACGCTGCTCGGCGAAAACCGGCGTCGGTGTTCCAGATGTGCTGGAACGTCTGGTGCGTGATATTCCGCCACCGGAAGGTGACCCAGAAGCGCCGCTGCAGGCGCTGATCATCGACTCCTGGTTCGATAACTACCTTGGCGTTGTTTCGCTGGTGCGTATTAAAAACGGCACCATGCGTAAAGGCGACAAAATTAAGGTGATGAGTACCGGCCAGGTCTACAACGCTGACCGTCTGGGTATCTTTACGCCAAAACAGGTTGACCGTACCGAGCTGAAATGCGGCGAGGTAGGCTGGCTGGTTTGCGCCATTAAAGACATCCTCGGTGCCCCGGTGGGCGATACGCTGACGCTGGCGCGTAACCCGGCGGACAAAGCGCTGCCAGGCTTCAAAAAGGTAAAACCGCAGGTTTACGCGGGTCTGTTCCCGGTCAGCTCTGACGACTACGAAAACTTCCGCGATGCGCTCGGTAAATTGAGCCTGAACGATGCTTCCCTGTTCTACGAACCAGAAAGTTCAACGGCGCTGGGCTTCGGCTTCCGCTGTGGCTTCCTCGGCCTGCTGCACATGGAGATCATTCAGGAACGTCTGGAGCGTGAATACGATCTGGATCTGATCACCACCGCACCAACGGTAGTCTACGAAGTGGAAACCACCTCGAAAGAAGTGATCTACGTCGACAGCCCGTCCAAGCTGCCGCCGCTGAACAACATTCACGAGCTGCGCGAGCCTATTGCAGAATGTCACATGCTGCTGCCGCAGGAGTTCCTGGGGAACGTTATTACGCTCTGTATTGAGAAGCGTGGCGTGCAGACTAACATGGTTTACCACGGTAACCAGGTGGCGCTGACCTATGAAATCCCTATGGCGGAAGTGGTACTCGACTTCTTCGACCGTCTGAAGTCTACCTCCCGTGGCTATGCATCACTGGATTACAACTTCAAGCGTTTCCAGGCCTCCAACATGGTGCGCGTGGACGTGCTGATCAACGGCGAGCGTGTGGATGCGCTGGCGCTGATCACCCACAACGACAATGCGCCGTACCGTGGCCGCGAGCTGGTTGAGAAGATGAAAGATCTGATCCCGCGTCAGCAGTTTGACATTGCGATTCAGGCGGCCATCGGTAACCACATCATTGCCCGCTCAACCGTGAAGCAGCTGCGTAAAAACGTTCTGGCGAAGTGCTATGGCGGTGACGTCAGCCGTAAGAAAAAGCTGCTGCAGAAGCAGAAAGAAGGTAAGAAGCGTATGAAGCAGGTCGGTAACGTTGAGCTGCCGCAGGAAGCATTCCTTGCCATTCTTCATGTCGGTAAAGACGGCAAATAACCTTTAAGGAGTTGGCATGGCGAACATGTTTGCCCTGATCCTGGTCATCGCTACGCTGGTGACAGGCCTGCTGTGGTGCCTGGATAAGTTTATCTTCGCCCCAAAACGCCGTGAACGTCAGGCTGCCGCGCAGGCAGCGACTGGCGATGCGCTTGACGCGAAAACCCTGAAGAAAGTTGGCCCGAAACCGGGCTGGCTGGAAACGGGCGCGTCGGTGTTCCCGGTGCTGGCGATTGTGCTGGTGGTACGTTCGTTTATTTATGAGCCGTTCCAGATCCCATCGGGATCAATGATGCCAACGCTGCTGATCGGTGATTTTATTCTGGTTGAGAAGTTTGCCTACGGCATTAAAGATCCGATTTACCAGAAAACGCTGATCGAAACGGGGCATCCGAAACGTGGCGACATCGTGGTGTTTAAATATCCGGACGATCCGCGTCTGGATTACATTAAGCGCGCGGTGGGTCTGCCGGGTGATAAAGTGACCTACGATCCGGTTGCGAAGGAAGTCACCGTTCAGCCGGGCTGCAGCTCCGGTACCGCGTGTGAAAACGCGCTGCCAATCACCTACTCAAACGTTGAGCCAAGTGATTTCGTGCAGACTTTCGCCCGTCGTAACGGCGGTGAAGCGACCAGCGGATTCTTCCAGGTGCCAAAAGGTGAAACCAAAGAGAACGGCATTCGTCTGGTTGAGCGCAAAGAGACGCTGGGCGATGTCACTCACCGCATTCTGACCGTGCCAATCGCGCAGGACCAGGTGGGGATGTATTACAAACAGCCGGGTCAGCAGCTGGCCAGCTGGATCGTACCGCCGGGACACTACTTCATGATGGGCGATAACCGCGATAACTCCGCGGACAGCCGTTACTGGGGCTTTGTGCCGGAAGCGAATCTGGTGGGTAAAGCAACCGCGATCTGGATGAGTTTTGAGAAGCAGGAAGGCGAGTGGCCGACCGGCGTGCGCCTGAATCGTATTGGCGGAATCCATTAATTCTCAGGAAAAGAACACGTAGCCGCGTTATTTCGCGGCTACGTGAATTATTTCCTCGATAAATCTCTTTGAACTAACGACATCCCCTGTCGTTGTGTATAGAATATTCCCCCGAAGTTTAAGGTTGGCCCTGCAAGGGTGCCACGGCACACGAAACCGCGTTGGTTTTCTCAGGTCGGTTTCGTGTGCTGCATTTTTGACGCATTCATTTATTGGTATCGCATGAACCCCATCGTAATTAATCGGCTTCAACGGAAGCTGGGCTACACTTTTCATCATCAGGAGTTGTTGCAACAGGCATTAACCCATCGCAGTGCCAGCAGCAAACATAATGAGCGTCTCGAGTTTCTGGGTGACTCTATTTTAAGTTTCGTGATTGCGAATGCGCTTTATCATCGTTTCCCGCGCGTGGACGAAGGTGATATGAGCCGCATGCGCGCCACGCTGGTGCGCGGCAACACCCTCGCTGAAATCGCGCGCGAATTTGAACTGGGCGAATGTCTGCGTCTTGGGCCGGGTGAACTGAAAAGCGGCGGCTTCCGTCGTGAATCTATTCTTGCCGATACGGTCGAAGCATTAATTGGTGGCGTGTTCCTGGACAGCGATATCCAGACCGTAGAAAAGCTGATCCTTAACTGGTATCAGACCCGTCTGGACGAAATTAGCCCGGGCGATAAACAAAAAGATCCGAAAACGCGCCTGCAGGAATATTTGCAGGGCCGTCATCTGCCGCTGCCATCCTATCTGGTGGTGCAGGTTCGTGGCGAAGCGCACGATCAGGAATTTACCATCCATTGCCAGGTCAGTGGCCTGAGTGAACCGGTGGTGGGCACAGGTTCGAGCCGCCGTAAGGCTGAACAGGCTGCCGCCGAACAGGCGTTAAAAATGCTGGAGCTGGAATGAGCGAAGAAAAAACCTATTGCGGATTTATTGCCATCGTCGGACGTCCGAACGTCGGCAAATCCACCCTGCTGAATAATCTGCTTGGGCAGAAGATTTCCATCACCTCGCGTAAGGCGCAGACCACGCGTCACCGCATCGTCGGCATCCATACTGAAGGCGCGTATCAGGCGATCTACGTCGATACCCCTGGCCTGCACATGGAAGAGAAGCGTGCCATTAACCGTCTGATGAACAAGGCGGCGAGCAGCTCCATCGGCGACGTAGAGCTGGTGATTTTCGTAGTGGAAGGCACCCGCTGGACGCCGGACGACGAAATGGTACTGAACAAGCTGCGTGACGGCAAAACGCCGGTGATCCTCGCGGTCAACAAAGTTGACAACGTGCAGGAAAAAGCTGACCTGCTGCCGCACCTGCAGTGGCTGGGCAGCCAGATGAACTTCCTCGATATCGTTCCGCTGTCTGCTGAGACCGGCCTGAACGTCGATACCATCGCGGGCATCGTACGTAAGCACTTGCCGGAAGCGATTCACCACTTCCCGGAAGATTACATCACCGATCGCTCTCAGCGCTTTATGGCGTCTGAAATCATCCGTGAAAAGCTGATGCGTTTCCTGGGCGCCGAGCTGCCGTACTCTGTGACGGTGGAGATCGAGCGTTTCCAGAGCAACGAGCGCGGTGGCTACGACATTAACGGCCTGATCCTCGTCGAGCGTGAAGGGCAGAAGAAGATGGTGATCGGCAACAAAGGCGCCAAGATCAAAACCATCGGTATCGAAGCCCGTAAAGACATGCAGGAGATGTTCGAAGCGCCAGTTCATCTGGAACTGTGGGTGAAGGTGAAATCTGGCTGGGCCGATGATGAGCGTGCTCTGCGCAGCCTCGGTTACGGCGAAGATCAGTAACTCAAGACGACGAGTATAATGGAAGGTTGGCAGCGCGCCTTCGTTCTCCATAGTCGTCCCTGGAGCGAAACCAGCCTGATACTGGACGTCTTCACGGAAGAGTCGGGCCGCGTGCGCCTTGTTGCGAAAGGCGCACGTTCCAAACGTTCTAATCTGAAGGGTGCCCTACAGCCTTTTACGCCGCTGCTGGTTCGCTTTGGCGGGCGAGGGGAAGTCAAAACCTTGCGCAGCGCTGAAGCCGTCTCTCTGGCGCTTCCCCTTTCTGGCATCACGCTCTACAGCGGTCTGTATGTCAACGAGCTCATCTCCCGCGTCCTTGAACATGAGACTCGCTTCTCGGAACTTTTCTTCGATTATCTGCACTGTATCCAGGCACTGGCGGGTGCGACCGGCACGCCCGAACCCGCCCTGCGTCGTTTCGAACTGGCGCTGCTGGGCCACCTCGGGTACGGCGTGGATTTTCTGCACTGCGCAGGCAGCGGTGATGAGGTGGAAGACACCATGACCTACCGCTACCGAGAAGAAAAAGGTTTTATTGCCAGCGTAGTCGTTGATAACAGTACTTTTACCGGACGCCAGCTCAGAGCACTTTATGAACGCGAGTTTCCGGACGCCGACACCCTGCGCGCAGCAAAACGCTTTACCCGGATTGCCCTCAAGCCGTATCTTGGCGGCAAGCCCTTAAAGAGCCGCGAATTATTCAGGCAGTTTATGCCCAAACGTTAGACCACAGCATCAGAAAGAAAACCGAGGATTGTCATGGCTGAATTACTGTTAGGCGTCAACATCGACCACATCGCCACCCTGCGCAACGCGCGCGGCACGGCGTATCCCGATCCGGTTCAGGCGGCGTTTATCGCTGAACAGGCTGGTGCCGATGGCATTACCGTTCACCTGCGTGAAGACCGCCGCCACATTACCGACCGCGACGTGCGCATTCTTCGTCAGACGCTGGACACCCGTATGAATCTGGAGATGGCGGTCACCGAAGAGATGCTGACCATTGCCTGCGAGACCAAACCGCACTTTTGCTGCCTGGTGCCGGAAAAACGCCAGGAAGTGACCACCGAAGGTGGACTGGACGTGGCGGGGCAGCAGGACAAAATGCGCGATGCCTGCAAGCGCCTGGCGGATGCCGGTATCCTGGTTTCTCTGTTTATCGACGCCGATTTCGCGCAGATTAAAGCGGCAGCCGACGTGGGCGCGCCGTATATCGAAATTCACACCGGCTGCTATGCCGATGCTAAAAACGATGCCGAGCAGGCCAAAGAGCTGGAGCGTATCGCCAAAGCGGCCACCTACGCCGCGAGCCTGGGACTGAAGGTTAATGCCGGTCACGGCCTGACCTACCACAACGTGAAGGCCATTGCTGCTCTGCCGGAAATGCATGAGCTGAACATCGGCCACGCCATTATTGGCCGCGCGGTGATGAGCGGCCTGAAAGAGGCGGTATCAGAGATGAAACGCCTGATGCTGGAAGCGCGTCAGTAATGGCCATTCTGGGCTTAGGCACCGATATCGTCGAAATAGCCCGCATCGAAGCGGTGATCGCCCGGAGCGGCGATCGCCTCGCAAGGCGCGTGCTGAGCGATAACGAATGGGCTATCTGGAAAACGCACCAGCAGCCGGTGCGTTTTCTGGCAAAGCGCTTTGCGGTAAAAGAGGCGGCAGCCAAGGCCTTCGGGACCGGCATTCGTAACGGCCTGGCGTTTAACCAGTTCGAAGTTTTTAATGATGAGCTGGGCAAACCGAGCTTGCGTCTGTGGGGGGAAGCGCAAAAGCTGGCGGAGAAGCTGGGGGTGAATCATATGCACGTGACGATCGCAGATGAACGCCACTATGCCAGCGCGACGGTGATTATCGAAAGCTAAATTTTGTCCGCGTGGTGCATCAGGACAAATTTATCCCACAGCTGCTCTTCGCTCTCGACGTGTGTCGGATCCTTCAGAATAGTGTTGGGGATCGGGCACACCTTCTGGCAGGTCGGTGTCTCATAGTGGCCGACGCATTCCGTGCAGCGGTCGCTGTTAATCTCGTAAATGCTGTCGCCCATCGAAATCGCCTGGTTCGGGCATTCGGGTTCGCACATATCGCAATTGATGCATTTTTTGGTAATTAACAGCGCCATCAGGAAATTCTCAGAAACAACACAAACTGGGCGGGCATTATACGCGTCAAACCAGTTTCTTTACCAGTTCTTCGCTGTGACGAATGCGCTCAGGCGCGCGCTCCAGATCCTGCTGTACCAGCGCCATAAACAGCAGGTCCGTCAGCATCATTTGTGCGCTGGTGGACGAAATTGCCGCGCTGCGCGTGGCCTGCTCTTCGGCAATGGTATACAAACAGCGCGTTGCCCGCTGCTGCAGCGCATTAGGCGTAAAGCCGGTGATCGCCAGAATTTTGCCGCCGACGCGCAGGGCTTCGTCGGTCGCCATGTTGATCTCGCGGCGCTCGCCGGAGTAGGAGATGGCCAGCAGCAGATCGTCAGGATCCATCGCCTGCACGGTCGCCAGCAGGGCGTGCATATCCTGCTCGACGATGGCGTTAAAACCGATTTTAGTCAGCTTCCAGCCAAAATTACGCGCCACCAGACCGGACGCGCCAATACCGGTTAAAATAATTCGCCGCGCCGCCCGCAGCATCGCCACGCTTTCCAGTAATTTCTCTTCGGTATTCACGTCCAGCGTGGCGTGCATGGCCGCCACGTTCTCCTTGATCAGCTTTTCCCCAACCAGACGCATCGGGTCATCGCCGCGGATCCGGTTATGCACCGGCATGGACTGCGGATTCGGGTTACTCACCAGCGCTTCGCTGATTGCCAGCTTAAGAGCGGGAAAACCCTTAAACCCGATCTTCTGGGCAAATTTCACCACGCTTGACTGGCTCACTCCAGCTTCGCTTGCCAGCTGCTGTGAGCTGAGGTGGCGGGCGCGATCGGGCTGAGAAAGCAGAAAATCCGCCAGCTTTTTGTCGCTTTGAGCAAAGCCGGCGTAGCGCTGGCGAATGCGAATTAAACAGTTCATGAGTACTCCCGGCGGAAATGTGATTGTCTGCGCAAAAACGAATTCTGCTCGCCTGAATGAATTTTATATTCCATTATAGTGTGATTATTATGAATTAAAAATTCTTGAGGTACAAAAAATGAATCTTGGCTCACTTGTTTCTGAAACGCGTAACCCGCAAACCATGGATCTGGATGCGCTCTCCACCCTGGAGCTGGTTAACCGCTTTAATCAACAGGATACGCTGGTCGCGCAGGCAGTTAAAGAGACATTGCCAGAGGTGGCGAAAGCGGTCGATGCGGCGGCGGAAGCTCTTAAGGCCGGTGGTCGCATTATCTATATGGGGGCCGGTACCAGCGGGCGTCTCGGGGTGCTGGATGCCTCGGAATGTCCGCCCACCTTTGGCGTTCCGCACGGCCTGGTGGTTGGCCTGATTGCAGGTGGTCCCGGCGCGCTGCTGAAGGCCGTTGAAGGGGCGGAGGACAACAAACAGCTGGGTGAGGATGACCTGAAGGATCTGAACCTGACGGCGAACGATCTGGTGGTCGGCCTGGCGGCATCAGGGCGCACGCCGTACGTCATTGGCGGCCTGGAATACGCCAACCGGACCGGCTGCACGACGGTCGCCATCTCCTGCAACCC
This sequence comes from Enterobacter cloacae complex sp. P47BA, assembly GCF_014930485.1. Lineage (NCBI taxonomy): Bacteria > Pseudomonadati > Pseudomonadota > Gammaproteobacteria > Enterobacterales > Enterobacteriaceae > Enterobacter > Enterobacter cloacae complex sp. P47BA. Next base: position 25,947 of record NZ_JADBRF010000010.1, read on the forward strand.
CGGCTCGCCGATTGCGCAGGTGGCCGCTATCGCCATCTCTCCGGTCGTTGGGCCAGAAGCGCTCACCGGCTCCACGCGCCTGAAATCCGGGACCGCGCAAAAGCTGGTGCTCAATATGATCTCCACCGGTGCGATGGTGAAGTTCGGCAAGGTCTACCAGAACCTGATGGTCGATATGCAGGCCACCAACGTCAAGCTGGTGGACAGAGCCTGCCGCATGGTGATGGAGGCGACAGGCGCGGGCCGTGAAGAGGCAGAAGCGGTGCTCAGGCAGACCGATCACGACGTAAAACCAGCCATTTTGATGATCTTAAGCGGGCTGGACGCGGCGGCTGCGCGAGCCAGACTTGATGCGCACAACGGCTTCTTACGGGCGGCTTTAGAAAACTAGCAGAGGCGTTTATGGACAAAACAGCAGCGCTCGCCAGCGATATCCTGCAGGGGATAGGCGGGGAGAAAAATATTCAGCGTCTGGAAAACTGCATGACGCGCGTGCGCGTCGAGGTGCATAACGACGACCAGCTTGACGTGCCGGGCCTGAAGAAGCTGTCCGGCGTCAGCGGCTACGTAAAACAGGGGCAGCAACACCAGCTGATCGTCGGGCCGGGCAAGGCGGCGCAGGTTGTCGATGCCATGCGCGCGCTGATGGTCGGCGGTGCAAGCGTGACGGTTGACGACGCTGAATGCACCAAAGCGCAGGCGAAGGCCAAATACAAAGCTCCCATGAGCGATGCGCTGCGACAGCTGGCAAACGTCTTTATCCCGCTGATCCCGGCGTTTATAGCTTCCGGCTTGATCACCGGGATCATCAACATCCTTAAGCGGCCGGATATCGTCGGGGATTTTGCCACGCAGTATCCGAACCTGCTGGGCATTCTCGGGATCTTCGGCAGCGCGGTGTTTGCCATTATGAACATCCTGGTCGGGGTCAATACCGCGAAGGTGTTTGGCGGCTCGCTGGCCATGGGCGGCGTAATGGCAGGGATCTTGTCCAGCCCGCAGCTGGCGCAAATCACGCTGTTTGGCGAGGCGCTCCAGCCTGGTCGCGGCGGGGTGATTGCCGTGCTGCTGGTGGTTATTCTTATGTGCTGGATCGAGAAAAAGCTACGCGCGGTTCTGCCTGGCTCGATTGAGCTGATCCTCAACCCGCTGCTGACCACGTTAATTACCGGTAGCGTCGCGATTGTGGTCCTTCAGCCACTCGGCGGGTGGATCTCTGACGCCATCGCCCACGGCGCGTCTCTGGCTATCGACCGCGGCGGCCTGCTGGTGGGGGCGGTGCTGTCAGGTACCTTCCTGCCGCTGGTGCTGACCGGCCTGCATCAGGGGCTGGTGCCGATCCACGTCGAGCTGGTGCAGGCGCACGGTTATAACGCGCTGCTGCCTATTCTCTCGATGGCGGGCGTCGGGCAGGTGGGGGCAGCGATTGCCGTCCTGATGAAAACCCGCAACGCGCGCCTGAAAAAAGTGATTAAAGGGGCGCTGCCGGTCGGGCTGCTCGGCATTGGCGAGCCGCTGATATTCGGCGTCACGCTGCCGCTGGGTAAACCGTTCCTTGCGGCCTGTCTGGGGGGCGCGGTAGGCGGGGCACTCATCAGCTACTGGAAAGTCGCCACCGTTATCACCTTTGGTCTCTCCGGTTTACCGCTGGCATTAACCATCGTGACCGGAAAAGTCATGCTCTATCTGTTAGGCTATTTAGTAGCGGTGATCGCCGGGTTCCTGTTTACCTGGCTGTTAGGATTCAACGACCCAGAGGAGTAAGGTTTGGCCAATCACGAGCGTCGCGTTGTCTTTTTCGATCTGGATGGAACGCTGCATCAGCAGGATATGTTTGGTACGTTTATGCGCTACCTGCTGCGGCGTCAGCCTCTGAACGCGCTGCTCGTCTTACCGCTCTTACCCCTCATTGGCATCGCGCTGCTGGTAAAAGGCCGGGCGGCGCGCTGGCCGATGAGCCTGCTGCTGTGGGGATGTACGTTTGGCCACAGCGAAGCGCGGCTCAAACAGCTCGAAAAGGAGTTCGCTCTCTGGTTCCGCGGCCACGTTGCCGCGTTTCCCGTGGTGCAGGCGCGCCTGACCAGCTATCTTGACGCCAACGATGCCGATATCTGGCTGATTACCGGCTCCCCGCAGACGCTGGTGGAGCAGGTCTACTTTGATACCCCCTGGCTGCCGCGCGTAAATCTTATCGCCACGCAAATTTCCCGCGGCTACGGCGGCTGGGTCCTGACGATGCGCTGTCTGGGGCATGAAAAGGTGGTCCAGCTGGAAAAACGCATCGGCACGCCGCTGCGCCTTTACAGCGGCTACAGCGACAGCAAGCAGGACAACCCGCTGCTCTATTTTTGCCAGCACCGCTGGCGCGTTACTCCCCTCGGTGAACTTCAGCAACTCGAATAGTCTTATCTGTAAGGGCTGTGTATAATGCCGCCCGCTTTTAGACTGGAGTATCAGCCCTTGTCCACCTCAGAACACAATCATGAATACTGGATGCGCCACGCGCTGGCGCTGGCTCAACGGGCCTGGGACGAGGGCGAAGTGCCCGTGGGCGCGGTGCTGGTTCATAACAACCGGGTGATTGGGGAAGGGTGGAACCGTCCTATTGGCCGCCACGATCCTACTGCGCACGCCGAAATTATGGCGCTTCGTCAGGGCGGGCTGGTGCTGCAAAACTATCGTCTGCTTGATACCACCCTGTACGTCACCCTTGAACCCTGCGTGATGTGCTCAGGGGCGATGGTGCACAGCCGAATCGGTACCCTGGTGTTTGGAGCGCGGGATGAAAAAACCGGTGCGGCCGGTTCACTGATGGACGTGCTGGGTCATCCAGGAATGAATCATCAGGTGCAGACTATCGGTGGGGTACTTGCACCAGAGTGTTCGGGGCTATTAAGCGATTTCTTTCGAATGCGCCGTCAGCAGAAAAAGCAACAAAAGGCAGAATTGAAGTTGTCGGATGATTAAGCTCGTCCTGCGCCACAACCGGATAACTTTCCGCCAGCTGTTTTGCCTCTGTTGCCTCTTTCTCTTTCTCCAGCAGATAGCCGACCAGGCTAATCTGATACTTACGTATATTTTCCACGTAGGCGTAGGCTTCATGTCCGCGCGCGTAGCCATACGTCAGCTTGTTGTACCATGGCTTCTGGCTCAGCAGCGGCAGGCGCTGTTTTACGTCTGACCAGCTGTCCGGGTTTCCCTTCGTTTTCGCCGTCAGAGCCCGTGCGTCAAGCATGTGCGCGTAGCCCATGTTGTAGGCCGCCAGCGCAAACCAGATCCGTTCCTCATCCGGCACGGTTTCCGGGACTTTAGCCATCATATCCTGCAGGTAGCGCGCCCCGCCGCTGATGCTCTGTTCCGCATCGGTACGGTCGTTAACGCCCAGGCTCAGCGCGGTATTTTTGGTTAACATCATCAGTCCGCGTACGCCCGTTGGCGACGTGGCCTGGGTGTCCCAGTGGGACTCCTGGTACGAGATAGCCGCCAGCAGTTTCCAGTCAATCTCCTGGGCATATTTTTCGAAAAGCGGCTGCAGGTCAGGCAGGACGCTGTCAACCGCGCGCAGGAAGCTGCGGGTGTCAACGTAGTCAAAGTCATCCCCGTGGCCGAGGTACTTCTCCTCAAGTCGCGCCAGCGTGCCGTCTTCATTGATGGTGTTATAAAAATCCAGCATGGCCGCCGAGAGGGTCTGGTCATCATCCAGATGGGTAAACCAGGTCACCGGCTGTTCGTCCGTCACGTCCAGCGCCACGGCGATTTCAGGATGCACCCGCTGGAACAGGCTGATCGCCACCGAATCGGCGATGGTGTAGGGCAGTTTCTGATCTTTGACCTGCTCCAGCAGCTCCGTCGTGCCGAGTTTAGGGTCAACCGTCCAGCTCAGATCCGGGTATTTTTTCTCTTTTAACTCACGCAGGTCGTCAATCACTACGTGGCCGGGAGCAATCGTCAGCTGTTGCGCGTTGATCGAGGCAAGCGTACGCGGGCGCAGGCTCCCGACGCGATAAACCAGCTGCTGGGAAACGGAGTAGTAGGTCGGGCCCGGCTGGTAGTTCTTGCTGCGCTCGCTGTTATAGACCAGCCCGGCAGCGAGGATATCGGCGTTGTTGTTGTCCAGGTCGTCAAACAGCTGGTTGATGTTCTGGCGGACGGTAATTTTAAGCTTCACGCCCAGATAATCGGCAAACTGCTGCGCCAGCTCATAATCCAGACCAATAATTTTGCCGTTGATGTCGCTGTAAATCAGCGGAGAGTTGAGGGTACTGACGCGCAGTTCCCCCCGCTCCTGAATGGCGGCGATACGATTTTCGGCTTTGCCGAACCAGGGGATGGAAGGCCAGAGGGCCACTGCCAGCAGCAACGTTACAATGCCGATGAGCAGATAATTAATCTTTAATTTTTTCAATTAGTTAATTCTCTGCGACGCCGGTTGCCTCAGTCTGCTGTAGCCATGTTAATCATAAGGTTTGTCATTGAATGAGCGGCATTTTGCGTAAACTTGCGCCACTTGGCAACCAATTAGAGAGACAGGTCACATCTATTGTTAAACGCTGAAGTCGATTTTATTTCGACGCAAACGGTTTCGTCGGCGCTCAGGATTCTCTATAATGACGCCCGTTTTCCCCCCTTGCGCACACTGTAAGCGCCCCGGCGCTTCGAAGACGAGAGACTTATGATGGAAATTCTGCGTGGTTCGCCTGCACTGTCTGCCTTCCGTATTACCAAACTGCTGGCACGTTTTCAGGCGGCCGACCTTCCGGTAAGCAATATTTACGCTGAGTATGTCCATTTTGCTGACCTGAATGCCCCCCTGAATGCAGAGGAGCGCGTACAGCTGGAACGCCTGCTCAAGTATGGCCCAAATCTGAGCAGCCATACGCCAACCGGCAAACTGATCCTTGCGACGCCGCGTCCGGGCACCATCTCCCCCTGGTCTTCCAAAGCCACCGACATTGCCCACAACTGCGGCCTGAGCCAGATTAACCGTCTGGAGCGCGGCGTAGCGTACTACGTCGAAGCCTCTACCCTGAGCGACGCGCAGTGGCAGGCGGTTGCGGCTGAATTGCACGACCGCATGATGGAGAGCGTGTTTGCCTCTCTTGATGACGCACAGAAGCTTTTCTCCCATCATCAGCCTGCACCGGTACAGAGCGTGGACCTGCTGGGGCAGGGCCGTCAGGCGCTGATTGACGCCAACCTGCGTCTCGGCCTGGCGCTGGCAGAAGACGAAATTGACTACCTGCAGGACGCGTTCGTTAAGCTCAACCGCAACCCGAACGACATCGAACTCTACATGTTCGCGCAGGCCAACTCTGAGCACTGCCGCCATAAGATTTTCAATGCCGACTGGATTATCGACGGCGAACAGCAGCCGAAGTCGCTGTTCAAAATGATCAAAAACACCATGGAACAAACCCCTGACCACGTGCTGTCTGCCTATAAAGACAACGCTGCGGTGATGGAAGGTTCCGAGGTGGGCCGCTTCTTCGCCGATCGCGAAGCAGGGCGCTATGACTTCCATCAGGAGCCTGCGCATATTCTGATGAAAGTGGAAACCCACAACCACCCGACGGCCATTTCTCCGTGGCCGGGTGCGGCGACCGGCTCCGGCGGCGAAATCCGTGACGAAGGGGCGACCGGTCGTGGGGCGAAACCCAAAGCGGGTCTGGTCGGTTTCTCCGTCTCCAACCTGCGCATCCCTGGCTTTGAACAGCCGTGGGAAGAAGATTTCGGCAAGCCAGAGCGCATCGTGACCGCGCTGGATATCATGACCGAAGGCCCGCTGGGCGGCGCGGCGTTTAACAACGAATTTGGACGTCCGGCGCTGAACGGTTACTTCCGTACCTACGAAGAGAAGGTGGACAGCCACAACGGCGAAGAACTGCGCGGCTACCACAAACCGATCATGCTGGCAGGCGGGATCGGCAACATCCGTGCCGATCATGTGCAGAAAGGCGAGATCGTCGTCGGCGCGAAGCTGATCGTGCTGGGCGGCCCGGCGATGAACATCGGTCTGGGCGGCGGTGCGGCCTCTTCTATGGCCTCCGGCCAGTCTGATGCGGATCTCGACTTCGCGTCCGTGCAGCGTGACAACCCTGAGATGGAGCGTCGCTGCCAGGAAGTGATCGACCGCTGCTGGCAGCTGGGCGCTGCTAACCCGATTCTGTTCATCCACGACGTGGGCGCGGGCGGCCTGTCCAACGCCATGCCGGAGCTGGTGAGCGACGGCGGTCGCGGTGGCCGTTTCAACCTGCGCGATATCCTGAGCGATGAGCCGGGCATGAGCCCGCTCGAAATCTGGTGTAACGAATCCCAGGAGCGCTACGTGCTGGCGGTTGCGGCCGACCAGCTGCCGCTGTTTGACGAGCTGTGCCGCCGCGAACGCGCGCCGTATGCCGTCATCGGTGAAGCAACCGAAGAGCAGCACCTGACTCTGAGCGACACCCATTTCGACAACCAGCCGATCGATCTGCCGCTGGACGTGCTGCTCGGTAAAACGCCGAAGATGACCCGCGATGTAACAACCCGTAAAGCGGCGGGCAAAGCGCTGGATCGCCAGGGCATCACCGTGGCAGAAGCCGTTAATCGCGTGCTGCACCTGCCTGCTGTGGCTGAGAAAACCTTCCTGGTGACCATCGGCGATCGTACCGTGACCGGTATGGTGTCGCGCGATCAGATGGTTGGCCCGTGGCAGATCCCGGTGGCGAACTGCGCCGTGACCACCGCGAGCCTCGACAGCTACTACGGTGAAGCGATGGCGCTGGGTGAACGCACCCCGGTGGCGCTGCTGGATTTCGCCGCCTCTGCACGACTGGCGGTCGGTGAAGCGCTGACCAACATTGCGGCGACGCAGATTGGCGACATCAAACGTATTAAACTTTCCGCGAACTGGATGGCGGCAGCCGGTCACCCGGGGGAAGACGCGGGCCTGTATGAAGCCGTGAAAGCGGTGGGTGAGGAGCTGTGCCCAGCCCTCGGCCTGACCATTCCGGTGGGTAAAGACTCCATGTCGATGAAAACCCGCTGGCAGGAGGGTAACGAGCAGCGCGAGATGACGTCTCCGCTGTCGCTGGTGATCACCGCGTTTGCCCGTGTAGAAGACGTACGCCATACCGTTACGCCGCAGCTGGCGACCGAAGATAACGCCCTGCTGTTGATTGACCTGGGTAAGGGCCACAACGCGCTGGGCGCCACCGCACTGGCGCAGGTTTACCGTCAACTTGGCGACAAGCCAGCCGACGTGCGCGACGTGGCGCAGCTAAAAGGCTTCTACGACGCAATTCAGGCGCTGGTGGCACAGCGCAAGCTGCTGGCCTACCACGACCGTTCCGACGGCGGTCTGCTGGTGACCCTGGCAGAGATGGCCTTCACCGGCCACTGCGGCGTGGAAGCGAACATTGCAACGCTTGGCGAAGACCGCCTGGCGGCGCTGTTTAACGAAGAGCTGGGTGCGGTGATTCAGGTTCGCGCCGCAGACCGCGAGGCGGTGGAAGCGATTCTGGCGAAGCACGGTCTGGCAGACTGCGTCCACTATCTGGGGAAAGCCGTTCAGGGCGACCGCTTCGTCATTGAGGCCGACGGTCACGCGGTGTTCAGCGAAAGCCGCTCACGGCTTCGCATGTGGTGGGCAGAAACCACCTGGCAGATGCAGCGCCTGCGCGATAACCCGGAATGCGCCGATCAGGAGCATAACGCGAAAGCGAATGACCAGGATCCTGGCCTGAACGTTAAGCTCTCCTTCGACATCAACGAAGATATCGCTGCGCCGTACATTGCGACCGGCGCGCGTCCGAAAGTGGCCGTGCTGCGCGAGCAGGGCGTTAACTCCCACGTTGAGATGGCGGCCGCCTTCCACCGCGCGGGCTTTGACGCTATCGACGTCCACATGAGCGACCTGCTGGCCGGGCGTACCGGTCTGGAAGATTTCCATGCGCTGGTGGCGTGCGGCGGTTTCTCCTACGGCGACGTGCTGGGCGCAGGCGAAGGCTGGGCGAAGTCCATTCTGTTTAACAGCCGCGTGCGCGACGAGTTCGAGACCTTCTTCCATCGTCCGCAAACCCTGGCGCTGGGCGTGTGCAACGGCTGCCAGATGATGTCTAACCTGCGCGAGCTGATCCCGGGCAGCGAAGCCTGGCCACGCTTTGTGCGCAACCAGTCCGACCGCTTCGAAGCGCGCTTCAGTCTGGTAGAAGTGACTCAGAGCCCGTCTCTGCTGCTGCAGGGGATGGTTGGCTCTCAGATGCCAATCGCCGTTTCCCACGGCGAAGGTCAGGTAGAAGTGCGCGATGCGGCCCATCTGGCGCAGCTCGAGAGCAAAGGCCTGGTGGCGCTGCGCTTTGTCGATAACTTTGGCAAGGTCACTGAAACCTATCCGGCGAACCCGAACGGCTCCGTCAATGGTATTACGGCGGTGACCAGCGAAAGCGGTCGCGCGACCATCATGATGCCGCACCCTGAACGCGTGTTCCGTACCGTGAGCAACTCCTGGCACCCGGAAAACTGGGGCGAGGACAGCCCGTGGATGCGTATCTTCCGCAACGCGCGTAAACAGCTGGGTTAAGATGTAAAGCAGGTACTTTGTAGACCCGGTGAGCGTAGCGCCACCGGGTTTTTTTATGCGTGTCGCAAAATTGCGACAAAGAGGGTATATGGGTGTCTCCAAATGGAGACATTTAACTTATTGATTTATATATGGCAGGACAGGTTCCCGTTAAGGTGTTGCTTAATAGCGACACTTAGCCTGGAAATCATTCAGCGCACAACAAATAGATTAAACCAATAAAAGATATATATTTCAATGTGTTAATATTTTGTTTTGCATTCTGGCATGGGTGTTGCATAATATTGACCAGTGGCTCATTCACCTTCTTATGTCAGCCCCTTCGGGACGTGCTACATAAACTTCGAATGACGCACAAAAAGGTGCCTGCCGTCCAACTACTGATCATAGCGATGCTTTATCAGGCCAGGGCGAAACGTCGAGTTAGGCACCGCCTTATTCCATAACAAAGCCGGGTTTTTACCCGGCTTTGTTGTATCTGAAGGGCAGACTCAGTTACGCTCTCCGTAAACCCCCATGAAGAGAGTAATGCGTTGAAACGCTGGCCCGTTTTTCCCCGCTCCCTGCGACAGCTCGTGATGATGGCCTTTCTGCTGATCCTGCTGCCGCTGCTGATCCTCGCCTGGCAGGCATGGCAGAGCCTCAATGCGCTGAGTGCCCAGGCGGCGCTGACGAACCGCACCACGCTTATCGATGCCAGACGCAGTGAAGCGATGACCAACGCTGCGCTGGAGATGGAGCGTAGCTATCGTCAGTACTGCGTGCTCGACGATCGGACGCTGGAGAAGGTGTACCAGAGCCAGCGCAAGCGCTACAGCGAAATGCTGGATGCCCACGCGGGCGTGCTGCCGGACGACAGGCTGTATCAGGCGTTACGTCAGGATCTGAACGATCTCGCGCAGTTGCAGTGCCAGAACAGCGGCCCGGATGCGGCTGCCGCCGCGCGCCTTGAGGCATTCGCCGCCGCCAATACCGAAATGGTGCAGTCAACGCGCACGGTCATTTTCTCTCGCGGCCAGCAGCTGCAGCAGGAGATTGCCGAGCGCGGCCAGTTCTTCGGCTGGCAGGCGCTGGTGCTGTTCCTCGTGAGCCTCGGGCTGGTGCTGCTCTTTACCCGCATGATCATCGGCCCGGTGAAGGGTATTCAGCGTATGATCAACCGCCTGGGGGAGGGGAAATCGCTCGGGGATACGGTTGCCTTTAAAGGCCCGCGCGAGCTGCGATCCGTCGGTCAGCGCATTATCTGGCTATCCGAGCGCCTGGCGTGGCTGGAGTCCCAGCGTCATCAGTTCCTGCGCCATATTTCCCATGAGCTGAAAACCCCGCTGGCCAGCATGCGTGAAGGAACGGAACTGCTGGCGGACGAGGTGGCAGGGCCGCTTACGCCGGAGCAGAAAGAGATTGTCGAAATTCTGGACGCCAGCAGCCGCAACCTGCAAAAGCTGATCGAGCAGCTTCTGGATTACAACCGCAAGCTGGCTGACGGGACGGTGGTACTGGAAGAGGTGGAGATTGAGCCACTGGTGGATATGGTGATCTCCGCCCATAGCTTGCCGGCAAGAGCTAAAATGATGCATACCGGGGTGGAGCTGAATGCGCTGACCTGCCTGGCTGAACCCATGCTATTAATGAGCGTTCTGGATAATCTTTACTCCAATGCGGTGCACTATGGTACTGAATCCGGTAACATTTATATCCGAAGTTATACGAAGGGCTCCCGGGTGTTTATTGACGTCGCAAACACCGGCACCCCGATCCCCGATGACGAAAAAACCATGATCTTCGAACCCTTTTTCCAGGGGAGTCATCAGCGGAAAGGCGCGGTAAAAGGAAGCGGTCTGGGATTAAGCATTGCCCGGGACTGCATACGACGCATGCAGGGTGAGCTAAACATTGCCACGGACGAACGTTCAGATGTTTGCTTCCGTATTGAACTGCCCCTGAGCCGGAAAAATTAATAAAATGAATCTATATCTGGTGAGTATGTCACACGTCTTTTTCCGCGCCATACGCGCGGTGTTTTCCAGCAAAGCGGGTCGCCTGAGTCTGCCCTGTTTAGTTCTGGCGGGGTGCGTTTCCCATGCGCCGCAAAGTGCGATAAGCGGTAAACAGGAAGACAAATGGCCCGATAACCAGCTGGCGGATTTCCTCTCTACCCGCTGTGAGGATATCTGGAATCTGTCAGGGCATGATGTCGAAAATAACCCGCTGTTCTGGCTGCGCGGAATAGATTGCGCCCAGCGGCTTGCGCCGGTAGACGCCCGCATGAAGGCGGCGATGCTGGATGAAGACACCTGGCAGGACGCTTTCAAGCGTGGGATTTTACTGGCCGATGCGAAAATTACCCCCGTTGAACGTCGGGCCAACGTGACCCGTCTGGACACGTTTGTGATCAATCTTCCCGCACAGGTGCGCCCGGTATACCAGCTCTGGCGGGATGGGCAGACGTTACAGCTGCAGCTGTCTGAAGAGCGCTCCCGCTACAGCAAGCTACAGCAGTCAACCGACAGCGAGCTGGATACGCTGCGCCAACAGCAACAGCATTTACGTACTCAGCTGGATACCACGACGCGAAAGCTGGAAAACCTGACCGATATCGAAAGACAGCTCTCGTCGCGTAAATATCAGCCGGGTAGTTCATCTGCTACACCGGACAGCGATATGCCGAAACAAGAGGATGTGAAGCATGACGAGCCGTAAACCAGCCCATCTCTTACTGGTGGATGACGATCCCGGCCTGTTAAAGCTGCTGGGGATGCGTCTGGTGAGTGAAGGCTACACCGTGGTGACCGCGGAAAGCGGGCAGGAGGGGCTTAAAGTCCTCAGCCGCGAAAAGATTGACCTGGTGATCAGCGACCTGCGGATGGACGAAATGGATGGCATGCAGCTGTTCGCCGAAATCCAGAAGCAGCAGCCTGGCATGCCGGTCATTATCCTGACGGCGCACGGGTCAATCCCGGATGCCGTCGCCGCAACCCAGCAGGGCGTGTTCAGCTTCCTCACCAAGCCGGTAGATAAAGACGCGCTCTACAAAGCTATCGACAGCGCGCTGGAGCACGCCGCGCCCTCCGGAGACGACGCATGGCGTGAATCTATCGTCACCCGCAGCCCGATAATGCTGCGTCTGCTTGAGCAGGCGCGAATGGTCGCACAGTCAGACGTCAGCGTGTTGATTAACGGCCAGAGCGGAACCGGGAAAGAGATCCTGGCGCAGGCGATCCACAACGCCAGCCCGCGCAGTAAAAATGCTTTTATCGCCATTAACTGCGGTGCCCTCCCAGAGCAGCTTCTTGAGTCTGAACTTTTTGGCCATGCCCGCGGTGCATTTACCGGCGCGGTAAGCAGCCGGGAGGGGCTCTTCCAGGCCGCGGAAGGCGGCACGCTGTTCCTCGACGAAATTGGCGACATGCCTGCGCCGCTGCAGGTCAAACTGTTGCGCGTACTTCAGGAGCGCAAAGTGCGCCCGTTGGGCAGCAACCGCGATATTGATATTAACGTGCGAATCATTTCCGCAACCCACCGCGACTTGCCCAAAGTGATGGCCCGCAACGAGTTCCGTGAAGATCTCTACTACCGTCTGAACGTGGTGAACCTGAAGATCCCGGCGCTGGCGGAGCGTGCGGAAGATATTCCGCTGCTGGCGAATCACCTCCTGCGCCAGGCGGCAGATCGGCATAAACCGTTCGTGCGCGCCTTTTCGACTGATGCGATGAAACGGCTGATGGCCGCCAGCTGGCCGGGTAACGTGCGCCAGCTGGTGAACGTGATTGAGCAGTGCGTGGCGCTGACGTCCTCGCCCGTTATCAGCGATGCGCTGGTGGAACAGGCGCTGGAAGGGGAGAACACGGCCTTGCCGACGTTTGCGGAAGCGCGTAACCAGTTCGAGCTGAACTATCTGCGCAAGCTGCTGCAGATAACCAAAGGCAACGTGACCCACGCGGCGCGGATGGCCGGACGCAACCGCACCGAGTTCTATAAGCTGCTCTCACGCCACGAGCTGGAAGCAAACGATTTTAAAGAGTAATGCCGTATGGTACTGTGAGCAATCGATTACGAGGCAGCTTACAGGCAAGAGTTTAAGGACCCACCATGAAAAAGATTGATGCGATTATTAAACCTTTCAAACTGGATGATGTACGTGAAGCGCTGGCGGAAGTAGGCATCACCGGGATGACCGTGACGGAAGTGAAAGGTTTTGGTCGTCAGAAGGGCCACACCGAGCTTTATCGTGGCGCAGAGTACATGGTCGACTTTCTGCCGAAAGTGAAAATTGAAATCGTGGTCAGCGACGATATCGTCGATACCTGCGTGGATACCATTATCCGCACGGCGCAGACGGGCAAAATTGGCGACGGGAAAATCTTCGTCTTTGACGTGGCGCGCGTGATCCGTATCCGTACCGGCGAAGAAGACGACGCCGCGATTTAACCATTTGCCACCCGGCGAAAAAAAAGCCCCTCAAACGAGGGGCTTTTTGCGTTACAGCACCTTATGTGGCCCGAAACATTCGTAATGAATGTTGTCTTTATTCACGCCCAGCTCAACCAGCTGCTTCGCGGTATACTGCATAAACGCCACGGGTCCACAGACGTAGAACTGCATTTCCGGCGCGCTAAACGCCCCTTCCATCTGGCTTAAATTCATCAGTCCTTCGCTGTCAAAGCGTGCAGCAGTGTGGTCTGCCTCCGTCGGCAGGCGATACCAGGTATGCGCGGTGAAACGCGGCAGGGTCGCTCCCAGCGCTTTCACTTCATCCGCAAAGGCGTGCACGTCGCCGTTCTCCGCTGCGTGGAACCAGTTAACCTGCGCGCTGTGGTTTGCTTTCGCCAGCGTATCGAGCATCGCCAGCATTGGCGTTTGGCCCACGCCCGCGGAGATCAGCGTGACCGGGGTATTGGTTTCAATGGCCATAAAGAAGTCGCCCGCCGGCGCGGCCAGATGAACCACGTCGCCCACGCTCGCTTCGTTATGCAGCCAGTTGGATACCTGACCTCCGTCCTCGCGCTTCACCGCAATGCGGTAGCCTTTGCCGTTTGGTTTGCGGGTCAAAGAGTACTGGCGGATCTCCTGATGCGGGAAGCCTTCAGGCTTCAGCCATACGCCCAGATACTGGCCCGGCTGGTAATCGGCCACCGGCTGGCCGTCAACCGGCTCAAATTCAAAACTGGTGATAAGCGCGCTGCGCGGCGTTTTCTCGACGATACGGAAGGCGCGCGTTCCTTCCCAGCCGCCGTTCTTGCTGGCGTTTTCGCTGTAGATCTGCGCTTCACGGTTGATAAACACGTTTGCCAGCACGCCGTAGGCTTTACCCCAGGCGTCCAGCACCTCCTGGCCCGGGCTGAACATTTCGTCCAGCGTTGCCAGCAGGTGAGTGCCGACGATGTTGTACTGCTCGGGTTGGATCTGGAAGCTGGTGTGCTTCTGGGCGATTTTTTCCACCGCAGGCAGCAACGCCGCCAGGTTTTCGATATTGCTGGCGTAGGCCGCGATGGCGTTGAAAAGCGCTTCACGCTGATCGCCGTTACGCTGGTTGCTCATATTGAAAATCTCTTTGAGCTCCGGATTGTGCGTGAACATGCGATCGTAGAAATGGGCGGTAAGTTTAGGGCCGGTTTCCACCAGCAGGGGAATGGTGGCTTTAACGGTAGCGATGGTTTGAGCGTCGAGCATGGCAGCTTCCTTCTGATATTATCTAATGATGTATTTTAAATGCATCTTATAAAAAATACCCATGCTTTGTAAATGGTTCTTTGCAAGATGAAAAATACGCATCACAAACCTGAAAAGAAATCCGCTGGAAATAGTGAGATCTTTATTCCTCAAACCCTTGCGTGGCGTGAAGGAAAACGTTTGCGTAAAATCGTTTGTCAAGACCTGTTATCACAGAACTATTCAGTTATACTGTTGCCCGTCGTCCAACAGGACTGCCTTTTCAGGCCAAAATTTACTTGTTAGCTGAGTCAGGAGATGCGGATGTTAAAGCGTGAAATGAACATTGCCGATTATGATGCCGAACTGTGGCAGGCTATGGAGCAGGAAAAAGTACGTCAGGAAGAGCACATCGAACTGATCGCCTCCGAAAACTACACCAGCCCGCGCGTAATGCAGGCGCAGGGCTCTCAGCTGACCAACAAATACGCTGAAGGTTACCCGGGCAAGCGCTACTACGGCGGTTGCGAGTACGTTGATATCGTTGAGCAGCTGGCTATCGACCGTGCGAAAGCACTCTTCGGCGCTGACTACGCGAACGTTCAGCCGCACTCCGGCTCTCAGGCTAACTTCGCTGTTTACACCGCGCTGCTGCAGCCGGGCGATACCGTTCTGGGTATGAACCTGGCGCAGGGCGGCCACCTGACTCACGGCTCCCCGGTTAACTTCTCCGGCAAACTGTACAACATCATTCCTTACGGTATTGATGAGTCCGGTAAAATTGACTACGAAGACATGGCTAAGCAGGCCAAAGAGCACAAGCCGAAGATGATCATCGGTGGCTTCTCTGCTTACTCCGGTATCGTTGACTGGGCAAAAATGCGTGAAATCGCAGACAGCATCGGCGCGTACCTGTTCGTTGACATGGCGCACGTTGCGGGCCTTATTGCCGCAGGCGTTTACCCGAACCCGGTTCCTCACGCTCACGTTGTGACCACCACTACTCACAAAACCCTGGCGGGTCCACGTGGTGGCCTGATCCTGGCGAAAGGCGGTGACGAAGAGCTGTACAAAAAACTGAACTCTGCCGTGTTCCCAAGCGCGCAGGGCGGCCCGCTGATGCACGTTATCGCCGCAAAAGCGGTCGCGCTGAAAGAAGCGATGGAGCCAGAGTTCAAGGTGTATCAGCAGCAGGTTGCTAAGAACGCCAAAGCGATGGTGGAAGTGTTCCTGAACCGTGGCTACAAAGTGGTATCCGGCGGGACTGAAAACCACCTGTTCCTGCTGGACCTGGTTGATAAGAACCTGACCGGTAAAGAAGCTGACGCTGCCCTGGGCCGCGCCAACATCACCGTGAACAAAAACAGCGTGCCAAACGATCCGAAGAGCCCGTTCGTGACCTCCGGTATCCGTATCGGTTCTCCGGCCGTGACGCGTCGCGGCTTTAAAGAAGCGGAAGTGAAAGAGCTGGCTGGCTGGATGTGTGACGTTCTGGACAACATCAATGACGAAGCGGTTATCGAGCGCGTCAAAGGTAAAGTTCTGGATATCTGCGCACGCTTCCCGGTATACGCATAATTCCTCTGCTTTGCAGAAATAAAAAAGGCCGCGCTTGCGGCCTTTTTTTATGGCTTAACGTCGGTCCAGGGAAATGGCCCCCGGTCCCACAATCGCCAGCAAAATAAACGCGCCAGCAATACTGACGTTCTTGTAGAAATTAATCATATTCGGCACAACCGCATCTCCGGTCATATCCCAGTAGTGGTGACCGATAATCGCCGTGCCCAGCGTATAGAAGACAAAGAGCACCGCGAGGGGGCGGGTGAAAAAGCCGAGCACGATCAGGATAGCGGCGGGAACCTCCATTACTACGGCGATAATGGCCGCCAGCATCGGCATGGGGGCACCGAGCGACGTCATATACTGAACGGTGCCGCTAAACCCCGTCAGCTTGGGATAGCCAAAAATAATAAACAGGACAACGATGGCAATACGGGCAATCAATAGCAGGAAGGAGCGTGAGGAGCCGAAATCGAAATAACGTAAGCTGTTCATGGCAAACGACCTCTTCAGGCGATGTCTTTTAAACGTAATACAATTTTGCCGCTCACGCCATACGCCGACCGGCTGTCCAGGACGTTAATTTATCGTTAATTTATAGCGCGCTAACGACTTGCTAAAGTGCAGGATAAACGCCAGACTATCGCCTCCATTTCGGGAGGGATTCATGGTCTTGCATTCCACGCGCTGGCTGGCGCTCAGCTACTTCACCTACTTCTTTAGCTATGGTATTTTTCTGCCTTTCTGGAGCGTCTGGCTCAAGGGAATTGGTTTGACGCCAGAAACCATCGGCATTCTGCTGGGCGCGGGGCTGGTGGCGCGTTTCCTCGGAAGCCTGCTGATTGCCCCCCGCGTCAGCGATCCCTCCTTACTGATTAAAGCGGTGCGCATTCTGGCCCTGCTGACGCTGGTCTTCGCGGCCTGCTTCTGGGTCAGCCACCAGTTTGCCTGGCTGATGGTGGTGATGGTTGGCTTTAATCTGTTCTTCTCCCCGCTGGTACCCCTGACTGATGCGCTGGCGAACACCTGGCAAAAGCAGATCACCATGGACTATGGTCGCGTGCGCCTCTGGGGATCGATTGCCTTCGTGATCGGCTCGGCGCTGGTGGGGAAACTGGTCAGCCTTTATGACTACCGCGCGATTCTGGCGCTGCTGAGTATCGGTATTGCCTCGATGCTGCTGGGCATGCTGCTGCGCCCGTCGGTGATGCCGCAAGGGGAGAGTCGCCATCAGGAGAGCGCCGGCTGGCCCGCCTGGCGGAGCCTGGTGGCCCAGAGCTGGCGTTTTCTTGCGTGCGTCTGTCTGCTTCAGGGGGCGCATGCGGCGTACTATGGCTTCAGCGCCATCTACTGGCAGGGAGCGGGCTACTCGGCCTCTGCGGTCGGTTACCTGTGGTCGCTGGGGGTGGTGGCCGAAGTCATTATTTTCGCCCTGAGCAAAAAGCTGTTCCGCCGCTTCGGCGCGCGCGATCTGCTGCTGCTTTCCGCGGTCTGCGGCGTGGCGCGCTGGGGGATTATGGGCTGGACGACCGAACTGCCGTGGCTGATTGTGGCGCAGATCCTTCACTGCGGCACCTTCACCGTGTGCCACCTGGCGGCGATGCGCTATATCGCGGCGCGCGAGGGCGGGGACGTGATCCGTCTGCAGGCGGTCTACTCTGCGGTGGCGATGGGCGGCAGCATTGCGGTGATGACGGTCTTTGCGGGCTTTCTGTATCAGCATCTGGGACACGGCGTGTTCTGGGTCATGGCGCTGGTGGCGCTCCCGGCGATGTTTGTTCGACCGAAAGTGGCCGCACGGGCGTAGCTACGATTCCAGCATGGCGCGAATATGTTCCTGCTGCTGCGCGTTAAGTGATTCAACCGCGTGGATCAGCGGCGGCGAGAACAGCGGCAGCACGGTAGGATAGGGGGTGACAACCAGCGCGGCTTCGCGCGGTGCCCCCTCTTTCTGGAACGCCTGCAGCGTCAGATAGCGAATGTTGAGCGGCAGCAGGGTTAATTCGCGCAGCTGCTGTTCAATCACCTCCTCACAGGATTTATCCTCCCCGGTCAGCAGCACTACCTGTTTTTCATGCAGATCGGTCTCCTGCATCAGCCAGGCGCCGAAAATAACCGCTACCAGCGCCATCTCTTCATCGGAGAACCGCAGCCCAAATTCGGCTTCCAGCTCAAAGAGTGCCTCTTTCGTGGTGCGTAACAGCCGGGGATAGAGACGGTGAATTTCCTCAGGCAGGCTATTGTCGATACCGATCTCAAACAGCGAGCGGTCCAGCGCCTGAGCCAGATGGATATACAGCTGATCGGTCAGCCCCTGCTCATCGCTGAAGTTCATCCCGGTCTGGGAGCGGAAACGGGCCACCATGCGCACAATGGCGCGGCGGAGGCGCTGATCCTGCTGGTGTTTATCAAGCACCGGATCGGGCGTGCGGAGCATCATAAACAGCAGCGCCAGAAACAGCTGCTCGTCCACGTGCGCGCCCTGCGGCACGCGCCGCTTCCAGTGACGAACAATCTCCTGCGCCGTAAAATACTCTCCCCGCGACTGGGTCCAGCTGCGCTGCGCGTGGGAAAACTGCGGCGTATTCCCTAAGTGGTGCTGGATGAGGCAGTATTGCAAGTAGAGCTGTAAGAACTGGACGTCCCGGCATTCAAACTGACGCTGCAGCTTGCGTGAGCAGAAGCCGATCAGCGCCCGCAGATTAGCATCGTCGTAGAGCGGCCGCGCGATGCCGTGCTGTTTAAGCGCAGTTTTTAAGGCTGGGGTAAACTGGTGCGAGACAAACTGCGGACAAAGGCGGAGCGCCCTGCGCAGCCAGTGCAGCAGACATAAACGCTGATTCAGGGCAGTGCCTTCAATTCGGTAGCTACCGTCATGGTGCGTGACGATATCCAGCCGGTGATAGCGCTGGATTTCATCGCGCGTCTCGGCTATATCTTGCCGTGCCATGACCTCGTCCACGCCGTTGGCAGCGATTATGCTCTGTGCGGTGACGGCAGCATCGGGCAGGTAAAGCATCAAAAGCACCTGGCAGCGGCGCTGCGAACTGGAAAGCACAGATGGAATTTCAAGCGTCGTCATCATCTGTCGGGTATCCAGTGTGAATGTTTGATAAGAATAGCTAAAGGATGGGCGCTGAAAAGCGCGCCGGCAGGCCTTTCACTCAGGATTGCTGGGGAACATCACAGAATTTTTGACGTGAGGAATTGATGCAGACAGTTAAACAAAATGCGATGGCGTTATTTTTGGCGGTTATCACCTTTACCGCCAGCGCACATCCTCACAGTTTTATCAGCCTGAAAACCGAGCTGGTCACCGACGGCACGCAGCTGAGCGGCCTGAAAATGCGCTGGACGATGGATGAAATCACCTCGGCGGATCTGCTTTATGATGCGGGTAACGCGAAGCCCGGCGACGAAATCTGGAAAAAGCTGGCGGCAGAAGTGATGGCCAACGTGCTCGGGCAGCACTACTTCACCGAGTTCTGGCATAACGGACAAAAGGTGAAGTTCCTCAATCGCCCGACAGAATACGGCATGTCCCGCGACGGACATCAGGCGGTGCTGACGTTCGTGCTTCCACTGGCGCATCCGCAGCCGCTGGCAGGACAAACCTATACGTTTTCTACCTTTGACCCAACATACTACGTCGATATGAGCTACGCCGAGGACAGCGACGTGCAGCTTCCTGCGTCGTTGCAAAAAACCTGCAACATTACGGTTCACACCCCGAAGCCCAGCGAAGAGACGCTGAATTTTGCTGTCTCTCTTGATAAAGAGGATGCCCCACCGGAGGACATGGAACTGGGTAAACAGTTTGCGCAGAAGGTAACGTTACAATGTCAGTGATCTCCTCTCCGGTACGAAAGCCGCGCCGCTGGCTGCACCTCTGGCCGCTGGCGCTTTTTCTACTGCTCACCGTTTGCGGTTCGCTCTGGCTGTGGCAGGCCTGGCCGCAGGTGATGATGAAAAGCATCATCTGGCAGCGTGAGGTCAACCAGCAGATGAGCGGGCTGCTGAAGGCGGTGGCGGAGAACCCGACCAAAGCGGGCGGTTCTCTGCTGGCGTTCAGCTTTATCTATGGCGTGCTGCACGCGCTGGGGCCGGGGCACGGCAAAATCGTCATCACCACCTGGCTTGCCACCCATCCGTCGAAGCTGAAATCAAGCATTGGCCTGACGCTGGCCTCTTCGCTGCTTCAGGGGGGCGTGGCGATTGCGCTGGTGGTGGTTGTGCTTTCGCTATTACAGCTTCCCGCGCGCCAGCTGCACCTGAGCAGCTTCTGGCTGGAGAAGGGCAGCTATGCGCTGGTCGGCGTGCTGGGGCTGATCCTCTGCTGGCGGGCGCTGAAAAAGCTGCGCGCGCTGCTGCAAAAGCCCAAATTCAAAACCTTTACGCCGCACCACGTGCATGATGAACACTGCGGCTGCGGGCATCAGCATCTGCCGACGCAGGAACAATTACAGAGCGGTGACGACTGGCGCGCGCGGCTGATGATAGTTCTCTCTATGGGGATGCGCCCGTGCTCGGGGGCAATCATGGTGCTGCTGTTCAGTAAAGTGATTGGCGTGTTCGGCTGGGGCATGCTCTCGGCGCTGGCGATGGCGGCAGGAACCTCTCTCACCATTTCGTCTTTGGCGTTGCTGGTTCACAGCTTCCGTCAGCTTGCGGTAAAACTCAGCGGCAATAAAACGCCGGTACTGTGGCGGCAGGTAGGATGGACAACGCTCGCGCTGGCGGGGGGAGTGATTCTGCTGGTGGCGGCGGTAACGATGTGGATGAGCGCGGCGCCGTTTAGCACCCTCTCCCCTTTGGGGAGAGGGCTGAGATGAGGAGATTAACGCTTCAGCGCATCGCTCAGCTCGTCACGCATATTGGCCAGCATGGCTTTAACAACGCGTGGGTTACCCGCAACGATGTTGCCGGTGGTCATGTAGTTGTGGCCGCCGGTGAAGTCGCAAACAATCGCGCCTGCTTCACGTGCGATCAGCTCGCCCGCAGCGAAGTCCCACGGCTTCAGTGACAGTTCGAAGTAACCGTCAACGCGGCCGGTTGCCACGTAGGCCAGATCCAGCGCAGCAGAGCCGGTGCGACGGAAGTCTGCGCATTCGGTGAACAGCTTGCCCAGGATATTCATATAGGTGGTTGCGTGCTGCTTCGCCTTGAACGGGAAGCCGGTCGCCAGGATGGTGCCGTCCAGATCGCGTGCATTGCTGCAGCGCAGACGGTAGCCGTTCAGCTGCGCGCCCTGACCGCGGGTCGCGGTGAACAGTTCGTTACGCATTGGATCGTAAACAACGGCGACTTCAGTACGGCCTTTAATGCGTACTGCGATTGACACAGAGAAGTGTGGCAGGCGTTTAACGAAGTTGGTGGTGCCATCCAGTGGATCGATAACCCATTGAACATCCTGATCGGTACCTTCATGTTCACCGCTTTCTTCGGTGATGATGGTGTGCTGCGGGTAAGATTTGCGGATCGTTTCGATAATAATCGCTTCTGCGGCTTTATCGACGTTAGTCACGAAATCATTGCTGCCTTTCTGGCTGGTTTCTACGGAGTCTGGCGTTTCGTAGTGTTTGGCAATTACATTACCCGCCTTGCGCGCTGCGCGCACGGCGATGGTCAGCATCGGATGCATCGGTCTCTCTCACTGGATGTTAAAGAACAGGAAAATCGGCGCAGAGTATAGCAGCGGGATCGGATTATGTCTCCCGTTTATGATAATATGCCCGAATATTCTTCAGACACTGAACCCAGACATCTAAAAATTATGCTGCAAAACATTCGAATCGTGCTGGTCGAAACATCGCACACCGGCAACATGGGCTCCGTTGCCCGCGCTATGAAAACCATGGGCTTAACGAACCTGTGGCTGGTTAATCCGCTGGTGAAACCAGACTCTCAGGCTATCGCCCTGGCGGCCGGGGCCAGCGACGTGATCGGTAATGCGCAGATCGTTGATACCCTCGACGAAGCGCTGGCCGGCTGCAGCCTCGTTGTCGGCACCAGCGCGCGCTCACGCACGCTGCCGTGGCCGATGCTGGATCCGCGTGAATGCGGCCTGAAAAGCGTCTCAGAAGCAGAGCAGGCGCCGGTTGCGCTGGTGTTTGGCCGCGAGCGCGTTGGCCTGACCAACGACGAACTGCAGAAGTGCCACTACCACGTGGCGATTGCCGCCAACCCGGAATACAGCTCGCTGAACCTGGCAATGGCGGTGCAGGTTATCGCTTACGAGGTGCGTATGGCGTGGCTGGCGACGCAGGAGAAGCAGGCAGAACCGAAAGAAGAGACGGCCTACCCGCTGGTGGACGACCTTGAGCGTTTCTACGGTCACCTGGAGCAGACGCTGCTCGCTACCGGCTTCATCCGTGAAGGCCACCCTGGCCAGGTAATGAACAAGCTGCGCCGCATGTTTACCCGCGCGCGTCCGGAAAGCCAGGAGCTGAACATCCTGCGCGGAATTCTGGCGTCGATTGAGCAGAAGAATAAAGAGTAGTGCCGATTTCCCCCTCTCCCCGTGGGAGAGGGTTGGGGTGAGGGCATCAGGCCGCACCTATATTATGAAGGCACAGAAGGTTAAATACCTGACTAAAACAGTCAAGTAAATAGTTGACCATTTTAGTCAGGAATGTCAGACTTGGCCCTGCTATGCAATACCCCCATTTTACAATAAAAAACCCCGGGCAGGGGCGAGTTTGAGGTTAAGTAAGACATGAGACTGACATCTAAAGGGCGTTATGCCGTGACCGCGATGCTGGACGTTGCGCTCAACTCCGAAGCGGGCCCGGTTCCGTTGGCTGATATTTCTGAACGACAAGGGATCTCCCTCTCTTACCTGGAACAGCTGTTCTCCAGACTGCGTAAAAATGGACTGGTGTCCAGCGTTCGTGGCCCGGGCGGCGGTTATCTGCTGGGTAAAGACGCGGGCAGTATTGCGGTTGGCGAAGTGATTAGCGCGGTGGATGAATCCGTTGACGCAACCCGTTGCCAGGGTAAAGGCGGCTGCCAGGGCGGCGATAAGTGCCTGACCCACGCGCTGTGGCGCGATCTGAGCGACCGTCTAACCGGCTTCCTGAACAACATCACCCTCGGTGAACTGGTCAATAACCAGGAAGTTCTGGACGTATCAGGTCGTCAGCACAGCCATGATTCACAACGCAGCACCCGCGCGCAGGACGCTATCGACGTCAAATTACGCGCGTAATAAAACGATAAGTATTTCAGAATCAGGCCGGGGTGGTCACACCCCGCGTACTCGGTCGTACATCCAGCCGGTTGCCTGATTCCTTGCATTGAAGCGATGTACGGAGTTTATAGAGCAATGAAATTACCGATTTATCTCGACTACTCCGCAACCACGCCGGTGGACCCGCGTGTTGCCGAGAAAATGATGCAGTGTCTGACCCTGGACGGAAACTTTGGTAACCCAGCTTCCCGTTCACACCGTTTTGGCTGGCATGCTGAAGAGGCGGTGGATATCGCCCGTAATCAGATTGCTGACCTGGTGGGTGCCGACCCGCGTGAGATTGTTTTCACCTCCGGTGCGACCGAATCCGACAACCTGGCGATCAAAGGTGCAGCCAACTTTTATCAGAAAAAAGGCAAGCACATCATCACCAGCAAAACCGAACACAAAGCCGTGCTGGACACCTGCCGCCAGCTGGAGCGTGAAGGGTTCGAAGTGACCTATCTGGCGCCGCAGAGCAACGGTATTATTGACCTGAAAGAGCTCGAAGCGGCGATGCGTGACGACACCATCCTGGTCTCCATCATGCACGTTAATAACGAAATCGGCGTCGTTCAGGACATCGCCACCATCGGCGAAATGTGCCGCGCGCGCGGTATCATCTACCACGTGGACGCGACCCAGAGCGTGGGCAAACTGCCTATCGACCTGAGCCAGCTGAAAGTAGACCTGATGTCCTTCTCCGGCCACAAAATCTATGGCCCGAAAGGGATCGGCGCGCTGTACGTTCGTCGTAAGCCACGTATCCGCATCGAAGCACAGATGCACGGCGGCGGTCACGAGCGCGGCATGCGTTCCGGTACGCTGCCTGTTCACCAGATCGTGGGCATGGGCGAAGCGTACCGCATTGCGAAAGAAGAGATGGAAACCGAGATGGCGCGCCTGCGCACGCTGCGTAACCGTCTGTGGGACGGCGTGAAAGATATGGAAGAAGTGTATCTGAACGGCGATCTCGAGCAGGGCGCGCCGAACATCCTCAACGTCAGCTTCAACTATGTTGAAGGCGAATCGCTGATCATGGCGCTGAAAGACCTGGCCGTTTCTTCCGGTTCTGCCTGTACGTCTGCAAGCCTGGAGCCATCCTACGTGCTGCGCGCGCTGGGTATGACTGACGAGCTGGCACACAGCTCTATCCGTTTCTCTTTAGGTCGTTTCACTACCGAAGAAGAGATTGACTACACCATCAAGCTGGTTCGTAACTCCATTGGCCGTCTGCGCGACCTTTCTCCACTGTGGGAAATGTTCAAGCAGGGCGTGGATCTGAACAGCATTGAATGGTCACATCACTAATCGGTATATAAGGAGAATTCAATCATGGCATACAGCGAAAAAGTTATCGATCATTACGAGAACCCGCGCAACGTTGGCTCTTTTGACAATAGCGATGAATCTGTCGGTAGCGGCATGGTTGGTGCGCCGGCGTGTGGCGACGTAATGAAGTTGCAGATTAAAGTCAACAATGAAGGTATCATTGAAGACGCGCGCTTCAAGACCTACGGCTGCGGTTCTGCAATTGCGTCCAGCTCCCTGGTCACCGAGTGGGTGAAGGGCAAGTCTCTGGACGAAGCACAGGCAATTAAGAACACGGATATTGCTGAAGAACTCGAACTGCCGCCGGTGAAAATTCACTGTTCAATTCTGGCAGAAGACGCGATCAAAGCCGCCATTGCGGATTACAAAAGCAAACGTGAAGCAAAATAATTGAGGTTTGAGTATGTCGATTACCCTTAGCGACAGCGCTGCCGCGCGAGTAAGCTCTTTTCTGGCGAACCGTGGTAAAGGCTTTGGCCTGCGACTGGGCGTACGTACCTCCGGCTGTTCTGGTATGGCTTACGTACTGGAGTTTGTTGACGAGCCGGCGTCTGATGACACCGTGTTTGAAGACAAGGGCGTGAAGGTGGTGGTCGATGGCAAAAGCCTGCAATTTCTCAACGGCACTCAGTTGGACTTCGTAAAAGAAGGCCTGAACGAAGGGTTCAAATTCACGAACCCGAACGTCAAAGACGAGTGTGGTTGCGGCGAAAGCTTCCACGTTTAACCGCGCGTCATCCGAAACCCCACCGTGGCTTTGCTGCGCGTGGGGTTTGTTCTAACAGGCTACCCCTGAGATTGTTATGGATTACTTCACTCTCTTCGGACTACCCGCTCAATACCCGATCGATCTTCAGGCGCTGACGGTCCGTTTTCAGGATCTGCAGCGTCAGTATCATCCGGATAAATTCGCCAGCGGGACGCAGGCAGAGCAGCTGGCTGCGGTATCGCACTCCGCGACCATCAACCAGGCCTGGCAGACGCTGCGCCATCCGCTGGCGCGTGCAGAATATCTGCTCTCGCTCCACGGCTTCGATCTGGCGAGCGAACAGCACACCGTGCGCGACACCGCGTTTCTGATGGAACAGCTGGAGCTGCGCGAAGAGCTGGATGAGATTGAACAGGCCAAAGACGAAGCGCGTCTGGAACGTTTTATCACGCGCGTGAAGGGCATGTTCGATACCCGCCATCAGCAGATGGCGGAGCAACTGAACAACGAGACCTGGGACGTGGCGGCAGACACTGTGCGCAAACTCCGTTTTCTCGATAAACTGCGAAGCAGCGCTGAACAACTCGAAGAAAAGCTGCTCGATTTTTAATTTCGGAAGCAATTATGGCCTTATTACAAATTAGTGAGCCTGGCTTAAGCGCCGCACCGCACCAGCGTCGTCTGGCGGTCGGTATTGACCTGGGCACCACCAATTCCCTCGTGGCGACCGTGCGCAGCGGCCAGGCGGAAACGCTGGCCGACGAGCAGGGCCGCCATCTGCTGCCTTCCGTGGTCCACTACCAGCAGCAGGGTCACGCGGTCGGCTATGACGCCCGCGCCAACGCCGCGCGCGATCCGGCCAACACCATCAGCTCCGTAAAGCGCATGATGGGCCGCTCGCTGGCCGATATCCAGACCCGCTACCCGCACCTGCCGTATCAGCTGCAGGCCAGTGAAAACGGTCTGCCGATGATTGCCACGGCGGCCGGCCTGCTGAACCCAATTCGCGTGTCTGCTGACATCCTCAAAGCGCTGGCGGCGCGCGCGACGGCGACGCTTGGCGGCGATCTGGACGGCGTAGTGATCACCGTTCCGGCCTATTTTGACGACGCACAGCGACAGGGCACCAAAGACGCCGCGCGTCTGGCGGGCCTGCACGTGCTGCGCCTGCTGAACGAACCGACGGCGGCGGCGATTGCCTACGGCCTCGACTCCGGTCAGGAAGGGGTAATTGCGGTCTACGATCTGGGCGGCGGCACCTTTGATATTTCTATCCTGCGCCTGAGCCGCGGGGTATTTGAAGTGCTGGCGACCGGCGGGGATTCCGCGCTCGGCGGCGATGATTTCGACCATCTGCTGGCGGACTACATCCGCGATCAGGCGGGCATCAGCGATCGCAGCGATGCGCGCGTTCAGCGCGAACTGCTGGATGCGGCCATCGACGCCAAAATTGCGCTGAGCGATGCGCAGTCGGTCAGTGTTAATGTCGCAGGCTGGCAGGGTGAAATCACCCGCGACCAGTTCAGCGAGCTGATTGCGCCTCTGGTTAAACGCACCCTGCTGGCCTGCCGTCGCGCATTGAAGGATGCGGGCGTGGAGGCTGACGAGGTGCTGGAAGTGGTCATGGTGGGCGGCTCAACACGCGTGCCGCTGGTGCGCGAGCGCGTGGGCGAATTCTTTGGCCGCACGCCGCTGACCTCCATCGACCCGGACAAAGTGGTTGCCGTCGGCGCCGCTATCCAGGCCGATATTCTGGTTGGCAACAAGCCGGACAGTGAAATGCTGCTGCTGGACGTCATCCCGCTGTCTCTCGGTTTAGAAACCATGGGCGGCCTGGTGGAGAAAGTGATCCCGCGTAACACCACCATTCCGGTGGCGCGTGCGCAGGAGTTCACCACCTTCAAAGACGGCCAGACCGCGATGTCCATCCACGTGATGCAGGGCGAGCGCGAACTGGTGCAGGACTGCCGCTCTCTGGCGCGCTTTGCGCTGCGCGGCATCCCGGCGCTGCCAGCTGGCGGGGCGCATATCCGCGTGACCTTCCAGGTAGATGCGGACGGCCTGCTGAGCGTCACGGCGATGGAAAAATCGACCGGCGTGGAGTCGTCCATCCAGGTGAAGCCGTCCTACGGCCTGACCGATGGCGAAATCGCCTCCATGATCCAGGATTCAATGAGCTACGCCGAGCAGGATGTGAAGGCGCGTATGCTGGCTGAACAGAAAGTTGAAGCCGCACGTGTGCTGGAAAGTCTGAACGGGGCGCTCGCTGCCGATGCCGCGCTGTTAAGCGCCGCCGAGCGTCAGGTGATTGACGAGGCTGCCGCGCGCTTACGCGCAGTCGCCGAAGGCAATGACGCTGACGCAATAGAAGAAGCCATTAAAAACGTTGATAAACAAACCCAGGACTTCGCCGCTCGCCGCATGGACAAATCTGTCCGCGTCGCGCTGAAAGGCCAGTCCGTGGACGAGGTTTAATATGCCAAAGATTGTTATTTTGCCTCATGCGGACCTCTGTCCGGATGGTGCTGTTCTGGAAGCGAAGACCGGTGAAACCATTCTCGATGTTGCCCTGCGTGCAGGTATCGAAGTGGAACACGCCTGTGAAAAATCCTGTGCCTGCACCACCTGCCACTGCATCGTGCGTGAAGGTTTCGACTCTCTCGCCGAGAGCACCGAAGACGAAGACGACATGCTGGATAAAGCATGGGGTCTGGAGCCAGACAGCCGCCTGAGCTGCCAGGCCGCGGTGACCGATGAAGATCTGGTCGTGGAATTCCCACGCTACACCATCAACCACGCACGCGAGCATTAATATGGGACTGAAGTGGACAGACAGCCGTGAAATCGGCGAAGCGCTCTACGACGCGAACCCGGATCTCGATCCCAAAACCGTACGATTCACCGACATGCACCAGTGGATCTGCGATTTAGAGGATTTCGACGACGATCCAAACGCATCCAATGAAAAAATTCTGGAGGCGATTCTGTTAGTCTGGTTAGATGAAGCAGAGTAAATCACTTAACGGGCTGCCTTCAGGCGGCCCGTTTGCTAATAAGGATAAATAAAAT
Source organism: Enterobacter cloacae complex sp. P47BA (assembly GCF_014930485.1). Taxonomy (NCBI): domain Bacteria; kingdom Pseudomonadati; phylum Pseudomonadota; class Gammaproteobacteria; order Enterobacterales; family Enterobacteriaceae; genus Enterobacter; species Enterobacter cloacae complex sp. P47BA. The sequence continues at coordinate 54,054 of NZ_JADBRF010000010.1, forward strand.
GACCGAAGCGATGAAGATTACGCTCTCTACGCAGCCCGCCGACGCGCGCTGGGGCGAGAAAGCCAGCTACAGCATCAACAACGACGGTATCACCCTGCACCTGACGGGCAAAGATGATTTAGGTCTGATCCAGCGCGCCGCGCGTAAAATTGACGGCCTGGGCATTAAGCATGTCTCGCTGGAAGGCGAAGGTTGGGATACTGACCGCAGCTGGGCGTTCTGGGCGGGCTACAAAGGCCCGAAAGGCACCCGCAAAATTGAGTGGGCGAACCTCGACGAAGCCGGTCAAAAAGAGCTGGAAAGCCGCCTGAAAATTATCGACTGGGTGCGCGACACCATTAACGCCCCGGCGGAGGAGTTAGGCCCTGAGCAACTGGCGCAGCGTGCGGTTGACCTGCTGTGCGGCGTGGCGGGGGATAACATGTCCTACCGCATCACCAAAGGTGAAGATCTGCGCGAGCAGAACTACATGGGCATTCATACCGTGGGCCGTGGCTCCGAACGTCCTCCGGTCCTGCTGGCGCTGGATTACAACCCAACCGGCGATAAAGAAGCGCCTGTCTTTGCCTGCCTGGTCGGTAAAGGTATCACCTTCGACACCGGCGGCTACAGCCTGAAGCAGAGCGCATTCATGGATTCCATGAAGTCCGACATGGGCGGCGCGGCAACCATCACCGGCGCGCTGGCATTCGCTATCACCCGCGGTCTGAACAAGCGCGTGAAGCTCTACCTGTGCTGCGCGGACAACATGGTGAGCGGCAACGCCTTCAAGCTGGGCGACATCATTCGCTACCGCAACGGTAAAAATGTCGAAGTGATGAACACCGATGCCGAAGGCCGTCTGGTGCTGGCCGATGGCCTGATCGACGCCTCTGCCCAGAAGCCAGAGCTGATTATCGACATGGCGACCCTGACCGGCGCGGCGAAAACCGCCCTGGGCAACGACTACCACGCGCTGTTCAGCTTTGACGACAAGCTGGCCGCTCGCCTGCTGGCAAGCGCGGCTGCGGAAAACGAACCGTTCTGGCGTCTGCCGCTGGCCGAGTTCCACCGCAGCCAGCTGCCGTCTAACTTTGCCGAGCTGAATAACACCGCGAGCGCGGCGTACCCGGCGGGGGCAAGTACCGCAGCAGGCTTCCTGTCGCACTTCGTTGAGAACTATCACGAAGGCTGGCTGCACATCGACTGCTCCGCAACCTACCGTAAGGCGGCAGTTGAGCAGTGGTCCGCGGGTGCGACCGGTCTGGGCGTGCGTACCGTGGCGAACCTGCTGACGGCTGAGTGATCTTTTTTGCCCGGCGGCGCTGCGCTTGCACGGGCCTGTGGTTTTGTAGGCCGGGTAAGCAAAGCGCCACCCGGCGTTTATTGAAGTAGCCAAACTATGTCAGATACCAAAAACGAATTAGAAACCCTGCTGGAACAGGCGGCGACCGAGCCCGCCCATCGTCCGGCATTTTTCCGCACGCTGCTGGAATCCACCGTCTGGGTGCCGGGCACCGCGGCGGAAGGTGAGCAGGTAGTGGAAGACAGCGCGCTGGATCTGCTGCACTGGGAGAAAGATGACGGCACGTCGGTGATCCCGTTCTTCACTTCATTGGAAGCGTTGCAGGAAGCGGTAGAAGATGAACAGGCGTTCGTGGTGATGCCGGTGCGCACGCTGTTCGAAATGACGCTGGGCCAGACGCTGTTCCTTAACGCTAAGCTGCCAACCGGGAAAGAGTTCACCCCGCGCGAGATCAGCCACCTGATTGGTGAAGAGGGCAATCCGCTCAGCACGCAGGAAGTGCTGGAAGGGGGCGAAACGCTGCTGCTATCTGAGGTGGCCGAGCCGCCTGCGCAGATGATCGATTCCCTGACGACGCTGTTCAAAACGCTCAAGCCCGTCAGGCGCGCGTTTCTCTGCTCCATTAAAGAGCGCGCGGACGAAAAGCCGGTGCTGTTGATCGGTATTGAAGCCGATGGCGATTTCGACGAGATCGTTCAGGCGGCGGGAAGCGTGGCCACCGACACGCTACCGGGCGATGAGCCGATTGATATCTGTCAGGTGAAAAACGGTGAGAAGGGCATCAGCCATTTTATTACCGAGCACATCACGCCGTTCTATGAGCGTCGCTGGGGCGGCTTCCTGCGCGATCTCAAGACCAACCGCATCATCTGATTACGGCGGGGTGAATGTCACCCCGTTGCCTCCAGCAGCAGTAAATCCATCAGCAGCACCAGATTCGACTCAAACGACGTCACGCCCGCGGCTTCGGCAGCGAAGTGCACCGCCTCGTCATACAGCGCAAAGTGCACGTCCGCCATGCCCGCCAGCGTATTGGCCGAGGCGCGGGTAAAGGCGACGACCGTCATGCCGACGTTTTTGGCAATCCGCGCCTTATCCAGCACCTGTTCCGTTTCGCCGCTGCGGGAGACGGCGATAAATACCTGATAACGCGCGGCGTTGCTGAGAAAAATGTTTCGGCTGTCCCCCGGCCCGGAGATGAACGCCGTTTTGCCCAGCACCTGCAGCTTCTTGGTCAGGTATTCGGCAAAGAGATAGGAAAACCCGGCCCCGTAGAGAAAAAAGCTCTCTTTCTGCCGCAGCAGGTCGGCGAACTGCTGGCGCTTCTCCTGCGTGATCCACTGGAAGGTGTGCTGATAGTTAGCGATAAACTGATTAAACAGCGCCGGGAGCTCAGGAAGGGATTGCGCCTGAGCGGCAATATGCGGCGTGTCGGAGAGCAACTGCTTGCAGTGCCAGATAAACTCACTAAAGCCGCTAAACCCCAGCTTCTGACACAGCCGCATAATGGTGGCGGTCGAAACAAACGTCGCCTGCGCCAGCTCGCGCACCGTGATGTTGCCCACCAGCAGCGGATGCTCCGTGAGGTGGGCGAGGACGCGATACTCCGCGCGAGTCAGCGATGCTCCGCGCGTTAATAACGTGGCCAGGCGGTTATCCATTATTTCGCCGGTTCAACTGGCAGATCGTCACGCGCCCCCCATTCGCTCCAGGCGCCGTCGTAGAGCGTAACGTCGTTGACGCCGAGGGTGGCGAGCGCCAGGATCACCACGCAGGCCGTCACGCCGGAGCCGCAGCTGGCAATAATCGGGCGATGTAAATCCACGCCCGCGCGGTCAAAAATGGCACGCAGCTCGTCGGTAGTTTTCAGCTCGCCCTCAAACACCAGGTCGCCCCACGGCACGTTCAGCGCACCTGGAATATGGCCTCGTCTCAGCCCTGGACGTGGTTCATCCGCTTCAGCGTTAAAGCGCGGTGCAGGGCGCGCATCGACGATTTGCGCCGTCTTTTCATGGCTCGCGACCAGTACGTCGGTCAGGCGCTTCACCACGTTAGCGTCGAACGTCGCGTCGAACTCGCCTTCCGGCAGCGTCACGTCGCCCTGCTGAAGCGGCAGCTCGTCACGCTTCCAGCCCGCCAGACCGCCCGCCAGAATCGAGACTTTTTCCACGCCAAACTTTTTCAGCATCCACCATGCGCGCGGCGCGGAGAACAGATTGCCTTCATCGTAAACAACAAGATGTTTGTCTTTGCTGACGCCCAGCTCGCGCATCGCCACGGAAAACGCTTCCGGGCGCGGCAGCATGTGCGGCAGGGGAGAGGTATGATCGGAGAGGGCTTCGATATCAAAAAATACCGCGCCAGGCAGATGCCCTGCGCGGTATTCACCGGGAACGTCACGATGTTCCTGGCCCGGCGGGGCCATACGCGCGTCAATAATCTGGACTTCCGGATCGTCGCCGTGCTCAATCAGCCAGTCGGCGGCGACAAAATATGAGGTGGACATGGGTTGCCTCCATTCTTTTCCGTAAAAAAGGATTGTCGGTGTTTTTTCTGACACCGACAAGCAAACCACGTTCAACTCGCGAGCAAGCCCCTATTTTTTCACCGTTTCGCCGTCCTGCCAGGCTTTTTGCAGCGCAGGCCAGTAGTCGCGGTTGGCTTCTATCATTTCATCCAGAATCGCTTTTGCGTGCTCCATGGTGGGCACGGTGCGGTTGAGGGTGAACGCCTGAAGCGCTTTCTCATAGCTGCCTTCGATGGTCGCCTCTACCAGCAGCTGTTCAGACGCCAGCTGCTGTTGCAGCAGGGTCTGGTGGAACAGCGGTACCAGCCCCACGCGCACAGGCTCCGGCCCTTCGGAGGTGATATAGGCGGGTACTTCCACCACCGCATCGTATGGCAGATTAGTAATCGCCCCGCGGTTCTCCACCATTACCAGATGGCGTTGGCGCAGGTTAAAGGCCAGCGAGCAGGCGACATCGACGATAAACTCGCCGTGAACGCCCACGTGGAAGGCATCCGGTAAAATCCCGGTGCGCTTGTACTCTTCAGCAGCAGCAAAAAGTTTTTTCTCACGCCCGTTCATCACTTCATTGGCGCGGGTATAGTCCGGGTTCTGATGCTCCACAATCTGGTTCGGCATCAGGTAGTACTGCAGGTACGGGTTCGGCAGGTACTCCGGGAAGTTATCCATAATCGGCTTGATGTTGCGCCAGGTTTTAACCCACGAAGGATCCGAGTGCTGCGGATCGGTTTTTGCGGCATCTTCCGTCAGCAGGCCAAACTTCGCGATATGTTTACGCAGCTCCGGTAATTTGTCCTCGCCGTCCACCAGCACGCGGGTAAACCAGCCGAAGTGGTTCAGGCCAAAGTAGTCCACCTCCAGTTTGCGACGATCGACACCCAGAATGGCTCCCATATTACGCATCGCCGCGACCGGCATATCGCAGATGTTCAGCACGCGAGCATTTGGTCGCAGGCGTCGCACGCCCTCCGCGACGATCGCCGCCGGGTTGGAGTAGTTCACGATCCAGGCTTTCTCATGCGCGTAACGATCCACCAGATCGATAAGCTCGACCATCGGCAGGATCGTGCGCAGTCCGTAGGCCAGCCCGCCGGGGCCGCAGGTCTCCTGGCCGACCACGCCGTGACGCAGCGGGATCTTCTCATCCTGCTCGCGCATTTTGTACTGGCCGACGCGCATCTGGGCGAAAACGAAATGCGCGCCGCTGAAGGCCACTTCCGGGTCACTGGTGACGGTAAATTTGATGCTCTGGCTGTGGTCGCGAATCACTTTCTCAACCACCGGCGCAATGGTGTTCTGACGCGCCTCGTCGATGTCATAGAGGCGGATTTCGGCCAGCGGAAAATCCTGCAGGCGCACCATCAGGCTTTTCACAATACCCGGCGTGTAAGTGCTGCCGCCGCCGGCAATCGACAGAATGAATGGGGGTGTAAACATCTTTAGCTCCTTTCAGAGAAACGTCTCAACGGCTTCTCGCATTTTTTTGACGTGCAGCCCGTAGACCACCTGAACGTTGTTACCTTGTTTGATAACCCCTTTCGCGCCGGTCGCCTTCAGGCGCGGCTCGTCGATGATGGCGACATTCTTCACCGTGACGCGTAAGCGGGTGTAGCAGTTATCCACAACCTCAATATTTTCCCGGCCGCCCAGGCCCACCACGATGGACTCGCCCAGCCCGTCGTTATTGCCTTTCGCCTGGTACTCCTGCTTGCTGTAGAGGCGTGTCTCCTGATCTTCATCCTCACGGCCCGGCGTTTTCATGTTGAAACGCAGGATCAGGAAGCGGAACACCACGAAGTAGAGGGCAAACATGATCAGCCCAACCACGATGTACATCGGCCAGTTGGATTTCTCGGTGCCGAGCGGCAGGTTGTAGAGAATGAAATCGATAATCCCGTTGGCGCCGATGGCATGAACGCCCAGCAGCGAGAACAGCATCATGCCAATACCGGTCAGGACCGCATGCACCACGAACAGTAGCGGGGCGACGAACAGGAAGGAGAATTCAATCGGTTCGGTCACGCCGACCAGCAGCGAGGTCAGCGCCGCCGGGATCAGAATGGCTTTCGCAACGGCTTTACGCTCCGGCTTCGCGGTCATGTACATCGCCAGCGCGGCGGCGGGCAGGCCGAACATCTTGCTGATGCCGCGCGCGTCCCACACTACCGTGCTGCTGAGCTGCTTCACGTCCGGGCAGGCCATCTCGGCGAAGTAGGTATTGCGTGCCCCCTGGTAAGTCGTGCCGCACACCTCCTGCGTGCCCCCCAGTTCGGTATACAGAAACGGCGTATAGACCAGATGATGCAGGCCGGTCGGCACCAGAATGCGCTCAAGGAAACCGTAGATCGCCACCCCGAACGGGCCAGAGCCTTTAATTGCCAGCGCCAGGGCGCTAATCCCATGCTGGGCAAACGGCCAGAGTTCGCTCATTACCACGCCGAGTAGCATAGAGACGGGCAACATGACAATGGCGACAAAACAGTGGCCGGAGTAAATCGCCATCGCGCCGTTAAACTGTACGCCGGAGTATTTGTTGTACAGGTAACCGGAGAGTGCCCCGGTCAGGATCCCGGCGAAAACGCCCATCTCCAGCACCTGAACGCCCAGCACCATGCTTTGCCCGGCGGCTTTCATCTGCTCAGCAGGGGCCAGCTCGCCCTGCAACTGCAGCGTCACGTTCATGGCGTTGATAAACACCACGAAAGTCACCAGCCCAATCAGCGCCGCGTAGCCTTTATCGCGCGTCGCCAGACCAATCGGGATCCCGACGGCAAACACCAGCGCCAGGTTGACCAGCACCGACACGGCAGATTTGGCGATCAGCTGGCCGATACTCTGGATAAGCGGATGACCAAGGAACGGCAGGTATTCGGCCAGGTTACCGTTGCCCAGCACATTGCCAAAGGCGATAAACAGACCAACAATAGGTAAGATAAGTACCGGTCCGTATAATGATTTTCCGAAATTTTGTAGGGCGTTCACGGCTCGTTTCATGGCTTTCTCTCTTTTTGAACCGCGCACTCGGGGTGCGTCATGGTCATAAAACTAGCAGGCTCTGAGCGAACATATCCAGCTATCTTCTTGTTTTAAAAACAAATGACGTAAAAGGTAACATGTGACGTTATGCGCTGTGATCGCGGTTCCATCCCGGTGTAGCGGCGTGATGCCATTCTGCGAGGCGCTTTCCAGATTCTAAAATTGGACTTTTTGAATTAACGAAACTTGCGGATAATACTTATCCGGACGACGACCAACAGGCCCCCTCAGGCCAGGGACACAGGATGAAACCGTTTCGCTTAGCCGCGATCTCTCTCGCGCTGCTCACCACCTTTACGCTTGTCGGCTGTGATAACAGCGACGATAAACCTCAGGCTGCGGCTGCGGCAGCATCCACCGCATCCACACCAAAAGCCGCGGAAAAGCCCGACGCTGAAAAGCTGGCTAAAATGGCCGCCCAGAGTCAGGGAAAAGCGCTGACTCTGCTTGATGCGTCTGAAGTGCAACTGGACGGCGCCGCTACGCTGGTGCTGACCTTCTCTGTCCCGCTGGATCCGGAACAGGATTTCGCGAAAACAGTGCATGTTGTGGATAAGAAAAGCGGCAAAGTTGACGGGGCGTGGGAACTTGCGCCTAACCTGAAAGAGCTTCGCCTGCGCCATCTGGAGCCTAACCGAAACCTGGTTATCACCGTGGATCGTGGGCTGGTGGCGCTGAACAAAGCGACTTTTGGCATTGATTATGAAAAAGCTCTGACCACGCGAGATATAGAGCCGACGGTCGGTTTTGCCAGCCGCGGCTCGCTGCTGCCGGGCAAGGTGGTGGAAGGGCTGCCGGTGATGGCGCTTAACGTCAACAATGTGGACGTCAATTTCTACCGCGTGAAACCGGAATCGCTGGCCTCGTTTGTCAGCCAGTGGGAGTACCGCAACTCGCTGACCAACTGGGAATCTGACAATCTGCTGAAGATGGCGGAACTGGTCTATACCGGTCGTTTTGACCTCAACCCGGCGCGCAACACGCGTGAAAAACTGCTCCTGCCGCTTAAAGATATCAAGCCGCTTCAGCAGTCCGGCGTTTATATCGCCGTCATGAACCAGGCAGGGCACTACAACTACAGCAATGCCGCAACGCTCTTTACCCTGAGCGATATCGGTTTGTCTGCTCACCGCTATCATAACCGGCTGGACATTTTCACCCAGAGCCTGGAAAACGGTGCGGCGCAGTCCGGCGTCACCGTCACGCTGCTGAATGACAAAGGTCAGACGCTCGCCGAAGCCAGCAGCGACGCCGACGGCCATGCGAAGCTTGAAACAGACAAAGAAGCCGCGCTGATCCTCGCCAGCAAAGACGGCCAGACTACGCTGCTCGATCTCAAGCTCCCAGCGCTCGACCTGGCAGAGTTTGACATCGCCGGTAGCCCCGGCTTCAGCAAGCAATTCTTTATGTTTGGCCCACGCGATCTTTATCGTCCGGGTGAAACGGTGATTCTTAACGGCCTGCTGCGCGACAGCGACGGAAAACCGCTTCCCGATCAGCCCGTGAAGCTTGACGTGCTGCGCCCGGACGGCCAGGTGGCACGCACGATCGTTGTTCAGCCTGAGAACGGCCTCTACCGCTTCAACTACCCGCTGGATAGCGGCGCGCAGACCGGCATGTGGCATATTCGCGCCAATACGGGCGATAACCAGCAGCGCCTGTGGGATTTCCACGTCGAAGATTTTATGCCCGAGCGTATGGCGCTCAATCTGACGGGACAAAAAGCACCGGTTTCCCCACAGGATGAGGTGGACTTCAACATCGTGGGCTATTACCTGTATGGCGCTCCGGCCAACGGCAATTCTCTTCAGGGCCAGCTTTTCCTGCGTCCGCTGCGTGAGGCCGTTGCTGCGCTGCCCGGCTTCCAGTTTGGTGATATTGCGGAAGAAAACCTGAGCCGCAGTCTGGATGAAGTGCAGCTTACGCTGGATGAGCAGGGGCACGGGCAGGTCACTATCGAAAGCCAGTGGAAAGAGGTACACTCGCCTCTGCAGCTGATCCTGCAGGCGAGCCTGCTGGAATCAGGCGGCCGTCCGGTGACGCGCCGCGCGGAGCAGGCTATCTGGCCGGCGGCGCAACTGCCGGGTATCCGTCCGCAGTTCGCCAGTAAGGCGGTCTACGACTACCGTACCGATACCACCGTCAACCAACCGATCATCGACGAGAATGGTAACGCCAACTTTGACATCGTCTATGCCGATGCCAGCGGCGCGAAAAAAGCGGTATCCGGTTTGCAGGTACGCCTGATCCGTGAACGCCGCGACTATTTCTGGAACTGGTCCGAGAGCGAAGGCTGGCAGTCTCAGTTTGATCAAAAAGATCTGATTGAGGGCGAGCAGGAGCTTAGCCTTAAGGCCGATGAAACCGGCAAAGTCACCTTCCCGGTGGAGTGGGGCTCATACCGTCTGGAAGTGAAAGCGCCTGATGATGTGGTCAGCAGCGTGCGCTTCTGGGCAGGTTACAGCTGGCAGGATAACAGCGACGGCACGGGTGCGGCGCGCCCTGACCGCGTGACCCTGAAACTGGATAAACCGGCCTATCAGCCAGGCGATACCATCCAGCTGCACATTGCAGCGCCAGCCGCAGGCAAGGGCTATGCGATGATCGAGTCCAGCGAAGGGCCGCTGTGGTGGAAAGAGATCGACGTACCGGCAAACGGGCTCGATCTTTCCATTCCGGTGGATAAAGCCTGGAAACGTCACGATCTCTATCTCAGTACACTGGTGGTGCGTCCTGGCGATAAATCCAAATCCGCCACGCCGAAGCGCGCGGTTGGTCTGCTGCATCTGCCGATGGGCGACGAAAATCGCCGCCTGAACATCGCGCTGGATAACCCGCAGAAAATGCGTCCAAACCAGACGCTCTCTGTGAAAGTGAAAGCCAGCGTAAAAGAGGGGGCGGTTCCGCAGAAAGTGAACGTGCTGGTGTCGGCGGTGGACAGCGGCGTGCTGAACATTACCGATTACGTTACGCCAGATCCATGGCAGGCCTTCTTCGGCCAGAAGCGTTACGGCGCCGATATCTATGATATCTACGGCCAGGTCATTGAAGGGCAGGGCCGCATGGCCGCGCTGCGTTTCGGTGGTGACGGCGATGAACTCAAGCGCGGCGGTAAACCGCCGGTGAACCACGTCACCATTATTGCCCAGCAGGCTCAGCCGGTTACGCTGGATGCCAACGGAGAAGGCACCGTTACGCTGCCGATTGGTGATTTCAACGGCGAACTGCGTCTGATGGCGCAGGCGTGGACGGAAGATGATTTCGGCAGCAGCGAAAGCAAGGTTGTGGTGGCCGCGCCGGTTATTACCGAGCTTAATACTCCGCGCTTCCTGGCAAGTGGAGATACCTCACGGCTGACGCTGGATCTCACTAACCTGACCGACAAACCGCAATCGCTGAACGTCGCCCTGAGCGCGACAGGCAAACTGTCACTGGAAGGTGTACAGCCGCAGCCGGTTCAGTTGCCGCCGGGCGCGCGCAGTACCCTGTTTATTCCGGTGCGTGCGCTGGAGGGTTATGGCGACGGTGAGGTGACGGCACAGGTTACCGGCCTGGAGCTTCCGGGCGAAACCTTTGCCCCGCAGCAGAAAAGCTGGAAAATCGGCATTCGTCCGGCGTTCCCGGCGCAGACGGTCAATACCGGTGCCATGCTGAACCCCGGCGAGTCCTGGACCGCACCGGCGCAGCACAGCAACGGTTTCTCTCCCGCCACTCTGCAGGGACAACTGCTGCTGAGCGGCAAACCACCGCTCAACCTGGCGCGCTATATTCGTGAACTGCAGGCGTATCCGTATGGCTGCCTGGAGCAGACCACCAGCGGCCTGTTCCCGTCACTCTATACTAACGCCGCGCAGCTTACCGCGCTTGGTATAAAAGGAGATACCGATGACCAGCGCCGTGCTGCCATTGATATCGGGATCTCCCGTCTGCTGCAGATGCAGCGTGATGATGGCGGTTTTGCCTTGTGGGATAAAAACGGGCCTGAAGAGTACTGGTTGACCGCCTATGTGACTGACTTCCTGGTGCGCGCGGGCGAGCAGGGTTATAGCGTACCTGCCGATGCGGTGAACAACGCCAACAACCGACTGCTGCGCTATCTGCAGGATCCGGGCATGATGTCTATCCGCTACAGCGACGACACCCAGGCCAGCAAATTTGCCGTGCAGGCGTATGCCTCGCTGGTGCTGGCGCGTCAGCAAAAAGCCCCGCTGGGCGCGCTGCGTGAAATCTGGGATCGCCACGCTCAGGCCGCCTCCGGGCTGCCGCTGATGCAGCTGGGTATGGCGCTCAAACTGATGGGCGACGCGCCGCGCAGCCAGCAGGCGCTGGATCTGGCGCTCAAAACGCCGCGCAACGACAGCAAAACATGGATGGCCGATTACGGCAGCCCGCTTCGCGATAACGCGCTGATGCTCTCCCTTCTGGAGGAGTATAAATTGCTGCCGGATGCGCAAAATACGCTGCTGAATGCCCTGTCTGAACAAGCCTTCAGCCAGCGCTGGTTGTCCACTCAGGAGAGCAACGCGCTGTTCCTGGCCGGACGTTCGCTGCAAACTCTGTCCGGTGCATGGCAGGCGAAAACCTCCCTGTCAGATTCCGCATCAGGTGGCGATAAAGCGCAGGTACAAAACGTGAGTGGTGACCAGCTTGGCGCGCTGCAGGTAACCAATACCGGAACGACACCGCTCTGGGTACGTCTGGACAGCACCGGTTATCCGGAATATGCCCCTCAGCCGAGCTCGAACGTGTTGCAGGTCGAACGTCATATCCTGGCAACCGACGGCAGTACGAAATCACTCTCTTCGCTGAAGAGCGGCGAGCTGGTGCTGGTGTGGCTGGAGGTTAAAGCCAGCCAGAACGTGCCGGACGCGCTGGTGGTGGATCTCCTCCCGGCTGGTCTGGAGCTGGAAAACCAGAACCTGGCGAGCAGCAGCGCAAGCCTGCAGGACAGCGGCAGCGAAGTGCAGAACCTGCTCAGCCAGATGCAGCAGGCGGACATTCAGCACATGGAGTTCCGCGACGACCGCTTTGTGGCCGCCGTGCCGGTAAACGAAGGTCAGCCGGTTACGCTGGTTTATCTGGCCCGTGCCGTAACGCCGGGCACCTACCAGGTGCCGGTTCCGATGGTGGAGTCTATGTACGTTCCGCAGTGGCGGGCAACGGGTGCGGCCAGCGGCCCGCTGATTGTTGTTCCGTAATATGTTGATAGCGCGTCTGACACGCTCCCGCTGGCTTTGGCTGGCGGGAGCGCTTCTCGTTTTAGGGGGGCTGATTGTCGCCGCCGACCGCCTGTGGCCGCTGCCTCTGAAAGAGGTTAACCCCGCACGAGTTGTGGTGGACGAGAAGGGCGCGCCGCTCTGGCGTTTTGCCGACAGCGAAGGCATCTGGCGCTACCCGGTGACCATTGAAGAGGTTTCTCCCCGTTATATTGAGGCTCTGATCCAGTACGAAGATCGCTGGTTCTGGGAGCATCCGGGCGTAAACCCGCTCTCTGTTCTGCGCGCCGCCTGGCAGGATCTCAGCTCCGGAAGAGTGGTTTCGGGAGGAAGCACGCTTACCATGCAGGTGGCACGCCTGCTGGATCCGCATCCGCGCACCTTTGGCGGCAAAATTCGCCAGCTCTGGCGGGCGATGCAGCTGGAATGGCACCTCTCTAAGCGTGACATTCTTACGCTCTATCTCAATCGTGCTCCGTTTGGCGGCACGCTGCAGGGCGTGGGAGCAGCAAGCTGGACCTACCTTGGGAAACCCCCGTCGCAGCTGAGCTACTCCGACGCGGCGTTGCTGGCGGTACTGCCGCAGGCACCCAGCCGTCTGCGCCCGGATCGCTGGCCCGAGCGGGCCGAAGCGGCACGCAACAAAGTGCTCGATCGCATGATGATTCAGGGCGTCTGGTCAGCAAAGCAGGTGAAGGAGTCCCGTGAAGAGCCGGTATGGCTGGCTCCCCGGCAGATGCCGCAGCTGGCGCCGCTCTTTGCACGCATGATGCTCGGCAAAAGCCGCGACACAAAGATTGTCACTACGCTGGATGCCGGACTGCAACGGCAGCTGGAAGAGCTGGCGATGAACTGGAAATCCCGCCTGCCGGCACGCAGTTCGCTGGCGATGATCGTGGTCGACCATACCGACATGAAGGTGCGCGGCTGGGTCGGCTCGGTGGATATCAATGATGACACGCGTTTCAGCCATGTGGATATGGTTAACGCGATCCGATCCCCGGGCTCGGTATTGAAACCGTTTATCTACGGTATGGCGCTGGATGATGGCCTGATCCATCCCGCCTCTTTGCTTCAGGACGTGCCCAGAAAAACCGGTGATTATCGCCCGGGAAATTTTGACAGCGGGTTCCACGGGCCGGTCAGCATGAGTGAAGCGCTGGTGCGCTCGCTCAACCTGCCAGCCGTCCAGGTGCTGGAAGCCTACGGTCCCAAACGGTTTGCCGGGATGCTGAGTAACGCAGGCCTGCCGCTGATCCTGCCTGCCGGAGCGCAGCCGAATCTGTCGCTAATCCTGGGGGGCGCAGGCGCGAGGCTGGTGGATATCGCCGCCGCGTACAGCGCCTTTGCAAGGCATGGCAAGGCGGGCCGGCTGCGCTTACAGCCGGGCGACCCGCTAACTGAACGCCCGCTGTTATCGCCAGGTTCGGCGTGGATTATTCGCCGTATTCTGGCGAATGAAGCGCAGCCGCTGCCGGACAGTGCACTGCCGCAAATTGCGCCGCTGGCGTGGAAAACGGGCACCAGCTATGGCTACCGCGATGCCTGGGCCATCGGTCTCAATGCCCGGTATGTAATAGGTATCTGGACAGGGCGACCTGACGGCACGCCGGTAGCGGGGCAGTTTGGTTTTGCCAGCGCGGTTCCGCTATTAAACCAGGTGAATAACCTGCTTCAGTCACGCTCGACAATAGACGAGGCCCGCCTGCCGCGCGATCCGCGCCCGGAAAGCGTTGGGCGGGGCGTGATCTGCTGGCCGGGCGGCCAGTCGCTGCCGGAAGGCAGTGAAAACTGTCGGCGTCGTCTTTCGACTTGGCTGCTCGAAGGGAGTGAACCACCCACGCTGCTGCTGCCGGAACAGGAAGGCATTCGCGGCATTCGTTTCCCGGTCTGGCTGGATAAAACGGGCAAGCGTGTGGCGGCAGATTGCCCTGATGCCACAGAAAAAGTTCTCGACGTCTGGCCGCTGCCGCTGGAGCCGTGGCTGCCCGCAGCGGAAAAAAGGGCTGCGCGTCTTCCTGCGAGATCGACGCTCTGCCCGCCGCTGGATAATAACAATGCAGCACCGCTTATGATTTCGGGTATCAGAGAGGGGGCTGTTATTAAGCGACTCCCTGGTGAAGGGAACGTGACGCTATCTGTTATTACGACTGGAGGAGAAGGTGGGCGCTGGTGGTTTTTAAATGGAGAACCGTTAGAAGGCCGCAATAATACTCATTCATTAAAATTATATTTGCCTGGCGAATATCAATTACTTGTAATGGATGACTCAGGACAAACGGCGACGGTGAATTTTGAATTAGACCGTTAAGTGTTACCCCCGAAGAGTTAGTTTGATAATTATCAATATTCGTTCCTGAAAAAAAACGAGAATGCGTTTTTATTTTAAGGAACGAGCAATGAAGAAAAATAAAAATCAGGGAGAGGGGCTTATTCCCGCGCTATCCCGGCGTCATTTTATTCAGGCAGGGTCGGCGCTCGCCGCCCTTCCTTTTGTAGCGACAACAGGTAAAGCACAGGCACAGAGTGCAGCGGCAACACACGCGACGCCTGAAGAAAAAGTGGTGCAAACCTGCAGCACGTTTGACTGCGGCGGTAAATGTGATATTCGCGCTCACGTCAGCGAGGGCGTAGTCACGAGAATTTCAACGCGTCCGGATAATGAACTGGATCCTCAAATGCCTGTTATGCGCGCCTGCGTTCGTGGCCGCGCTTATCGGAAATTTGTTTATCATCCCGATCGGCTTAAATATCCAATGAAACGCGTGGGTAAACGTGGTGAAGGAAAATTCGAGCGTATTACCTGGGATGAAGCCACCACGCTTATTGCGAATCAATTAAAAAAGATTACACAAAAATACGGCGCTGCCTCACGCTATGTGCATGTGGGCACTGCGGTATCCGGCGGAACGTTTTCCGGCGATAAAATGGTTCGTCGTCTGCTCAACTTAACCGGCGGCTATCTTGAAAGCTATCACTCGGTCAGTATGGGCAACACGGCGGCAGCCACGCCGTATACCTACGGCACCGCCGCCAGCGGCAGCTCTCTGGACACGCTGCTGGATACCAAACTGGTCATTCTCTGGGGACATAACCCGACGGAAACGATCTTTGGTCACAGCAACTACTTCTATCAGAAGATGAAGCAAAACGGCACGCGCTTTATCGTTGTCGATCCGCGCTATTCCGATACGGTTTCCTCTCTTGCCGACCAGTGGATCCCGCTGCTTCCCACAACAGACAACGCCCTGATGGACGCCATGATGTACACGATCGTCACGGAGAACCTGCACGATCGCGACTTCATCCAGCGCTATACCCTGGGCTTTGACGAAGCATCCATGCCGGAAGGCGTTCCGGCCAATGAATCCCTGATGGCTTATCTGAGCGGCGCAAAAGATGGCGTGGCGAAAACGCCCGAGTGGGCAGAGAAAATCACCCACGTGCCTGCGCAGACCATTCGTCAGCTGGCGCGCGACTACGCAACCACCAAACCCGCCGCGCTGATCCAGGGCTGGGGACCGCAGCGCCATAACTGCGGCGAGCGCACCGCGCGCGGCTCGACGTTACTGGCAACGCTGACGGGTAACGTTGGGGTGAAGGGCGGCTGGGCGGCAGGCTATGGCGGCTGCGCTAATCGTAAATTTGCTGCCGGGCCGGAGATGCCGGATAACCCGGTAAAAGCCAAAATATCGGTGATGAACTGGGTGCAGGCCGCCGACGATGCCTCTAAGGTCACCGCGGAAGTCGGCCTGAAGGATGCCGAAAAGCTGGACAGCAATATCCGCATCCTCTTCTCGCTGGCGGGCAATTATCTGGCTAACCAGAACCCGGATCTTCATCAGGCGACGCGCGTGCTGGAAGACGAGTCGAAAATCCAGTTTATCGTGGCAAGCGATCTGTTTATGACGCCGAGCGCCCGATACGCCGATCTTCTCCTGCCGGAAACCAGCTTTATGGAACGCTGGAATATTGGCGAAACCTGGGGCACGGCAAGCTATCTGATCCTATCGGAAAAGCTGATTGAACCTGAATTCGAACGCCGTTCAGACTACGACTGGCTGCGGGAAGTTGCTGCTAAGCTTGGCGTCGAACCTGCATTCAGCGAGGGCCGTGACGAAAAAGCGTGGATTGAGCACATCTGGGAGCAGACGCGGCTCTCCATGCCAGATGAAAACCTGCCGGACTTCGCGACGCTACAGAAGACGCGCCAGCATCTTTTCAAAAGCGCGCCGTTCGTCGCTTTTGAAGACAATATTCGCGATCCGCAAAATCATCCGTTCCCGACGCCGTCCGGGAAAATTGAGATCTTCTCGAAGCGTCTGTACGACATGCACCATCCGGAGATTCCGGCGCTGTCGCACTACGTGCCCGCCCACGAAGGGCCGGAAGACGAACTGGCGAAAACCTTCCCGCTGCAGCTGATCACCTGGAAAGGGAAAAACCGTGCTAACTCAACCCAGTACGCCAACCCGTGGCTGATTGAGGCGCAGCAGCAAAAGCTGTGGGTCAACCCGCAGGACGCGCAAAAGCGCGGCATTTCCCAGGGGGATACCGTGCGCATTCATAACGCGCGCGGCATTTGTGAAATTCCGGCTGAGGTCACGCCGCGCATCATTCCGGGCGTTGTTGCCATGCAGGCAGGCGCCTGGTGGCAGCCGGACGAACAGGGCGTCGATAAAGGCGGCTGCGCGAACGTGCTCAGCTCTGCCCGTATTACCGCGCTTGCGAAAGGGAATTCCCATCAAACCATGCTGGTGGAGGTAGCTAAAGCATGAGTCAGTTTAAACACTACGCGCCGGTGAGCGATAAACAGTTGGGTTTCTATATTGACTCTTCCCGCTGCTCGGGCTGCAAGGCATGCCAGGTGGCGTGCAAAGACAAAAACAACCTTGAGGTCGGACGTCGTTTCCGTCGCGTATACGAAGTCAACGGCGGGAATTTCATCCCAACCGGGCAGGGCGGCGTCAGCAACAACGTTTTTGCCTACACGCTCTCTATTTCCTGTAACCACTGTGCGGACCCGATCTGCACCAAAAACTGCCCGACCACCGCAATGCACAAGCGTCCGGGCGACGGCATCGTGCGCGTCGATACGGACAAGTGCGTTGGCTGCGGCTACTGCGCGTGGTCTTGCCCTTACGGCGCGCCACAGCTCAACGAGCAGACCGGGCAGATGTCCAAATGCGATTTTTGCGTGGATCTGCAGGCAAAGGGCGAGCAGCCCGTCTGCGTGGCAACCTGTCCGCTTGAGGCGATCAAATTTGGGCCTATTGATGAACTTCGGGCGAAATACGGTGCGGTATGCGATGTGAAGGGCTTGCCTGATTCCTCGATTACAAAACCGAACCTGGTGATCAAAGCGCATCAGGGCGCAGAGAAAGAGGGGAAACGTCATGCATGAGTTACCGCTGCTGATTTTTACGCTGTTCCTGCAGGGATCGGTTGGCGTGACGCTCTGGCTGGCGTTCGGGGGAGCGCATACTACACCGCGTAGCGCGCTGCTGCCTGCCGCTGGGGCGTTTGTGCTGGCGAGCCTGGGGCTGCTCGCCTCAGCGCTGCATATGGGCTATCCGCTCAACGCCCTTAACGCGCTACGCCACGTCTCCAGCTCGTGGCTGAGCCGCGAGATTATCTTCGCCAGCCTTTACCTGGCGGCGCTTGGCCTCACCGTGCTGCTGATGTTTTCCAATAAGCCAGGCTGGAAGCTGCTTTTGGCCGTGGCGGGTCTTGTCGGGCTGGTGGACATGTTCTGCATGGCACAAATCTACATGCACGCGTCCGTGGTGACCTGGAAGCACATTAACACGCTGGTACTGTTTATCGGCTCGGTGGGTATCATCGGTTCAGCCTGCATGGCAGTTGGGATGCGTTCCCAGACTACCCTGCGTGCGGCGGTTGTCATTATCACGCTGGTGGTGCTTGTGCGTCTGGTGATGCAGCCCGTCTGGCTGGCAGACATCACTGCCATGGACAATACCGTGGTGACGTTCCCTCACGCACCGCTACGGATGCTCGAACAGCTGCGCGCGGTACATCTGCTGAGCTGGTGCGTGTCCGTTGCAGGTATGCTCTGCTTTGCTGCGGGCGGCCTGAAAGCGGCGCGCGGCACGCTGCTGCTGGGCAGCGCCTTGCTGATTGTGGGTGAGCTGATGCTGCGCTTCGTTTTCTTCAGTATTGGCTGATGGGCAGATTGACGTTTGCCCCGGCGATGGACGTGACGCATGCGTGCGTCCGTCGCCGTTTTCGCCACGCTTCCTGCTGCGCCTGCGCGGACGTTTGTCCAGCGCAGGCTTTTTCTTTTACGGAAACCGGCGTCTCGGTTGATGAAAATCGCTGTATTGAATGCGGTGACTGCCTGTTCGTCTGCCCCTCCGGGGCCATTACCGGCATCGCGCCGCGAAAGCGATTTCTGCGTGGAGATACCCTTGTTGGGCCTTTTACTGAACGCGCACCTGGGGTGAATGAGCTGCTGCTGTGGCACGCGCAACGCCAGGTTCGTTTTATCAGTATCGACGCAGAGCAATACCCTGACTGGCTGCTGGCGCTTGCCCGGCTTAACCTTGCGCTTCGTCGCCGTGGTGAAGCGGAGTGGGGGTTTAAGCTCATACCGATCGGCGAGGTGAATATCGCTCGTCGTGCGCTGATGCACGTTCCCCGCGAGGATGTAAAAGCCTGTCGCGTTTCCCCGGGGCCGCGGGAGCTGCGCAGGGCATTCTCGACGTTTAGCGAGTCAGATATCGCACTCGATATTAATAAGTGCGTGCTGTGCGGTGCGTGCTGGCGAAGCTGCCCGGAAAACGCGATTCGGTTTGAGAACGCCGCGCTGGTGGTGGAGACCGGGCGCTGTACCGGCTGCGGTGGCTGTGAAGCAGTATGTCAGCACGAGGCGATAAACGTCGCAGAAACAGATGGACCGGCAAAAAACGTGGCCACTCCCGCATATAAAGCAGTTTGCCTGACGTGCCAGCGCCAGTTCTGGTCATTTACGCCTGATGAAAAGCAGTGCCCGCTCTGTTTACGCCATCAACACGGTATGCGAAATCCTGCCTGTTGCTAATCTTCGTCTCATTTTAAAAAAATGTTATGCAGAACCATAGGCAATGGCGCTATTGCTCTTTATAATCCGCGCCACACCATACTCAGGTATGCAAAACAACAGAACATTTTACAGAGGTTATCAATGGCTATTGAACGTACTTTTTCCATCATCAAACCAAACGCGGTGGCAAAAAACGTTATTGGCAGCATCTTCGCTCGCTTTGAATCAGCAGGGTTTAAGATCGTTGGCACCAAAATGCTGCACCTGACCGTTGAGCAGGCTCGCGGCTTCTACGCTGAGCACGAAGGTCGTCCATTCTTTGACGGCCTGGTGGAGTTCATGACCTCCGGTCCAATTGTGGTCTCCGTGCTGGAAGGCGAAAACGCAGTACAGCGTCACCGCGATCTGCTGGGTGCAACCAACCCGGACAACGCGCTGGCAGGTACCCTGCGCGCTGACTACGCGGACAGCTTCACCGAGAACGGCACCCACGGTTCCGACTCCGTTGAGTCTGCCGCGCGCGAAATCGCGTTCTTCTTCGCTGAAGGCGAAGTGTGCCCGCGCACTCGCTAATAATTTCGTAAATGCCGCGTGCAAACGTGGCATCCCTGCGCCAGACTTTGTACAATGCAACGCCCCGGACGAGCAGACTGCTTACCGGGGCGTTTCTTTTCAACCCACCAAGGGCCACAACGTGTAACAACGAGGCCGGAAAAAATTATGTCTGAACTAGTGAATACCTCCGAAGTCGCCATTCCTGCGGTTCCCAATAAAAATGGAAAAATTAACCTGCTGGACCTGAACCGTCAGCAGATGCGCGAGTTCTTTAAAGATATGGGTGAGAAGCCCTTTCGTGCCGATCAGGTAATGAAATGGATGTACCACTACTGCAGCGACAACTTTGATGAGATGACCGACATCAACAAAGTGCTGCGCAACAAGCTCAAAGAAGTGGCCGAAATCCGCGCGCCGGAAGTGGTGGAAGAGCAGCGCTCGGCAGACGGCACCATCAAATGGGCGATTGCCGTAGGCGATCAGCGCGTTGAAACCGTCTACATCCCGGAAGACGATCGTGCCACGCTGTGCGTCTCTTCTCAGGTGGGCTGTGCGCTGGAGTGCAAATTCTGCTCTACGGCTCAGCAAGGTTTTAACCGTAACCTTCGCGTGTCTGAAATCATCGGTCAGGTCTGGCGCGCCGCGAAAATCGTGGGTGCAGCAAAAGTGACCGGCACGCGTCCGATCACCAACGTGGTAATGATGGGGATGGGCGAACCGCTGCTGAACCTGACCAACGTGGTGCCGGCGATGGAAATCATGCTGGATGACTTCGGTTTTGGCCTGTCCAAGCGCCGCGTGACGCTGTCTACCTCAGGCGTTGTGCCTGCGCTGGATAAGCTCGGCGACATGATTGACGTTGCGCTGGCTATCTCCCTGCACGCGCCAAACGATGAAATTCGTGACGAAATTGTACCGATTAACAAAAAGTACAATATCGAAACCTTCCTCGCTGCCGTGCGTCGCTACCTGGAGAAATCCAACGCAAACCAGGGCCGCGTCACCATCGAGTACGTGATGCTGGACCACGTCAACGACGGTACTGAGCACGCGCATCAGCTGGCTGAACTGCTGAAGGATACGCCATGCAAAATCAACCTGATCCCATGGAACCCGTTCCCGGGCGCGCCGTATGGCCGTAGCTCGAACAGCCGTATCGACCGTTTCTCCAAGGTGCTGATGGAGTATGGTTTCACCACCATCGTGCGTAAAACCCGCGGTGATGATATTGATGCTGCATGCGGACAGTTGGCCGGTGACGTCATTGACCGTACCAAACGTACCCTGCGTAAACGCATGCAGGGCGAGACCATTGCGGTTAAAGCTGTTTGATTATTATGCATCACGGCGCATTATCTACGCTGTGATGCATAATCTGACTGAATAATCAGTCAGATTCGTGACGTTTGATTAATAATTACGGTGCGTTTCATATGAGTTTCGGGCAGTATGTAACGACGTAACAACAGTTTAGCCACGCGGGCAGAGCTGCACTGTCATCTACCGGCTGACAGTCTTATACTGTCTGTTCAAGGTTAACTGACCTGAAGTTTCGCGGTGCGGGCGGCATTGTGACTCACCGGCACCTGAACCCTTTTTTTCACGTACCAGTAGTTGTAGCGAATGAATACTGAAGCCACTCACGACCAACATGAAGCACTCTCCACTGGCGTTCGTCTTCGCAACGCCCGTGAACAACTCGGACTCAGCCAGCAAGCTGTTGCAGAACGCTTGTGCCTGAAAGTTTCCACGGTTCGCGATATTGAAGAAGATAAGGCGCCTGCCGATCTGGCTTCAACATTTCTGCGCGGCTATATCCGCTCTTACGCAAAACTGGTGCACATCCCCGAAAACGAATTACTGCCAATGATGGAGAAGCAGGCACCGGTTCGTGCAGCAAAAGTTGCCCCGATGCAAACTTTCTCCCTGGGGAAACGTCGTAAAAAACGTGATGGCTGGCTGATGAGCTTTACCTGGCTGGTGCTGTTTGTTGTTGTCGGCCTGACTGGCGCATGGTGGTGGCAAAACCACAAGGCGCAGCAGGAAGAGATCACCACTATGGCCGATCAATCCTCCGCTGAACTCAATCAGGCGAGCAATAGTGGTGCCCAGAGCGTTCCGCTGAACACCGACGGTGCGGCGGCCTCAAGCGAGCCGCAAACAACGGCTCCGGCAACCGATGCAGCACAGGCTCCGGCCGCAACGGCGAACACCGCTGCGCCTCAGGCTCAGGATCAAAACGCGGTCGTCGCCCCTTCTCAGGCAAATGTCGATACTGCGGCGAACGCCCCTGCACCGACTCAGCCGGCGAACAACGCCGCGGCGTCCCTGCCGACCGACCCGGCGGCAACCGCCGCGCCAGCCGCCGATCCAAACGCGCTGGTGATGAACTTCACGGCCGACTGTTGGCTGGAAGTGACTGACGCGACAGGTAAAAAACTGTTCAGCGGCCTGCAGCGGAAAGATGGCACGTTAAACCTAACGGGTCAGGCACCTTACAAACTTAAAATCGGCGCTCCGGCAGCGGTACAGATCCAGTATCAAGGAAAACCTGTCGACCTGAGCCGCTTTATCAGAACTAACCAGGTTGCACGTCTTACCGTTAATGCCGAACAATCAGCAGCACAGTAACAGACGGGCAACGCGGGAGATTTTTCATGCATAACCAGGCTCCGATTCAACGTAGAAAATCGAAACGGATTTACGTTGGGAATGTGCCAGTCGGCGATGGGGCACCTATCGCCGTCCAGTCGATGACCAATACGCGCACCACGGATGTGGAAGCAACGGTCAACCAAATCAAAGCATTAGAGCGTGTAGGCGCGGACATTGTTCGCGTCTCAGTGCCCACGATGGATGCCGCTGAGGCGTTCAAGCTGATCAAACAGCAGGTCAGCGTGCCGCTGGTTGCAGATATCCACTTCGACTACCGTATCGCGCTGAAAGTTGCTGAATACGGCGTTGATTGCCTGCGTATTAACCCGGGTAACATCGGCAATGAAGAACGCATTCGCATGGTGGTTGACTGCGCCCGCGACAAAAACATTCCAATCCGTATCGGCGTGAACGCCGGCTCTCTGGAAAAAGATCTGCAGGAAAAATATGGCGAGCCAACGCCGCAGGCGCTGCTCGAATCCGCCATGCGTCACGTCGATCATCTGGATCGTCTTAACTTCGATCAGTTCAAGGTCAGCGTAAAAGCCTCTGACGTTTTCCTGGCCGTTGAATCGTATCGCCTGCTGGCAAAACAGATCGACCAGCCTCTGCATCTCGGGATCACCGAAGCGGGCGGCCTGCGTAGCGGTTCGGTGAAGTCTGCGATCGGCCTGGGCCTGCTGCTCTCCGAAGGGATCGGCGACACCCTGCGCGTCTCGCTGGCGGCGGATCCGGTAGAAGAGATCAAGGTCGGTTTCGATATTCTGAAATCGCTGCGTATCCGCTCGCGTGGGATCAACTTCATTGCCTGCCCAACCTGCTCGCGTCAGGAATTTGACGTGATCGGCACGGTGAATGCCCTGGAGCAGCGTCTGGAAGACATCATCACCCCGATGGATGTCTCCATCATCGGCTGTGTCGTGAACGGTCCGGGTGAAGCGCTGGTCTCAACCCTGGGCGTAACCGGCGGTAACAAGAAAAGTGGTCTCTATGAAGATGGCGTTCGTAAAGATCGTCTGGATAATAGCGACATGATTGACCAGCTTGAAGCCCGCATCCGCGCCAAAGCCGCGATGATGGACGAGACACAGCGCATCAGCGTTCAGCAGGTTGAAAAATAACGTGATGGGAAGCGTGCCGCTTCCCATGTATGATTGAACCCATTCTTTGGGTTTTTTTTGTATATAGAAAGAGAATAAACGTGGCAAAAAACATTCAAGCCATCCGCGGCATGAACGATTACCTGCCTGGCGAAACCGCCATCTGGCAGCGCATTGAAGGCACGCTGAAGCAGGTGCTCGGCAGCTACGGTTACAGCGAAATCCGTTTGCCGATTGTAGAGCAGACCCCGTTATTCAAACGCGCGATCGGTGAAGTGACCGACGTGGTTGAAAAAGAGATGTACACCTTTGAGGACCGCAACGGCGACAGCCTGACCCTGCGTCCGGAAGGTACGGCGGGCTGCGTACGCGCCGGCATCGAACATGGTCTTCTGTACAATCAGGAGCAGCGCCTGTGGTATATCGGCCCGATGTTCCGCCACGAACGTCCGCAGAAAGGTCGTTATCGCCAGTTTAACCAGCTGGGTGTGGAAGTCTTTGGCCTGCAGGGCCCGGACATCGATGCCGAACTGATTATGCTGACCGCCCGCTGGTGGCGCGCCCTCGGTATCTCTGAGCACGTTTCGCTGGAACTGAACTCAATCGGTTCTCTGGAAGCGCGCGCTAACTACCGCGATGCGCTGGTGGCGTTCCTGGAGCAGCATAAAGAGAAGCTGGACGAAGACTGCAAACGTCGCATGTACAGCAACCCGCTGCGCGTGCTGGATTCCAAAAACCCTGATGTTCAGGCACTGCTGAACGATGCCCCTGCGCTGGGTGACTACCTGGACGACGAGTCTCGCGAACACTTTACCGGCCTGTGCAAGCTGCTCGAAGCGGCGGGCATTGCCTACACCGTGAACCAGCGTCTGGTGCGCGGTCTGGACTACTACAACCGCACCGTGTTTGAGTGGGTAACCACCAGCCTCGGTTCTCAGGGCACCGTGTGTGCCGGCGGCCGTTATGACGGTCTGGTTGAGCAACTGGGTGGCCGTGCGGCGCCTGCGGTTGGCTTCGCGATGGGTCTTGAGCGACTTGTTTTGCTGGTTCAGGCAGTTAATCCGGAATTTAAAGCAGATTCCGTTGTCGATATATACCTGGTGGCTTCAGGCGCGGAAACGCAGTCTGCGGCGATGCAGCTTGCCGAACGCGTGCGCGATGCGCTGCCGGGCGTTAAGCTGATGACCAACCATGGCGGCGGCAACTTCAAAAAACAGTTTGCTCGTGCCGATAAGTGGGGCGCAAGTATTGCACTGGTGCTGGGCGAGTCCGAAGTGGCTAACGGCGAAGTGGTAGTAAAAGACCTGCGCTCTGGTGAGCAGACAACGGTAACGCAGGACGGCGTTGCGGCGCACTTGCGCACTCTATTGGGCTAAGGAGAAAGACGGCGTGGAAATGTACGAGAACGAACACGATCAGGTCGACGCGATTAAACGCTTCTTTGCTGAAAACGGCAAAGCGCTGGTTGTTGGGGTTATTTTAGGTGTGGGTGCGCTGGTGGGCTGGCGTTACTGGAACAACCATCAGGCGGATTCCGCGCGCGGCGCGTCCCTGTCCTATGAAAATACCGTTAGCGCGATTCGTGCCGACCAGCCGCAAACGCTGGCTGCGGCAGAGAAATTTGCCGCTGACAACAAAAACACCTACGGTGCGCTGGCAGCGCTGGAAGTGGCTCAGCAGTACGTTGATAAAAACGAACTGGATAAAGCCGCTGCTCAGCTGTCTCAGGGCCTAGCTGCTGCCAGCGATGAAAACCTGAAAGCGGTGATCAATCTGCGCCTGGCACGTATTCAGGTTCAGCAGAAAAAAGCTGACGACGCGCTGAAAACGCTCGATACCATCAAAGGCGAAGGTTTTGCTGCCATCGTTGCCGATCTGCGCGGTGAAGCACTGCTGAGCAAAGGTGACAAAGCGGGCGCGCGTAAAGCGTGGCAAGCTGGCGTAGAGAGCAAAGCGTCACCTGCGCTGAGCGAAATGATGCAGATGAAAATAAATAATTTGTCCGTCTGAGAGGGACCCGATGCAATTGCGTAAATTACTTCTGCCAGGACTGCTTTCTGTTACGTTATTAAGTGGTTGTTCACTGTTCAGTGGCGAAGAAGACGTTGTGAAAATGTCCCCACTGCCGACGGTTGAAAACCAGTTTACCCCATCCACCGCGTGGGATGTCTCCGTGGGCAGTGGGATTGGTGATTTCTATTCCAACCTTCATCCTGCGTATGCAGACAGCGTTGTCTATGCCGCTGACCGCAAAGGTACCGTGAAAGCGGTGAACGCCGATGACGGGAAAGAAGTGTGGTCCGTTAACCTGGCGGAAAAAGACGGCTGGTTCTCCCGTAAACCTGCACTGCTGTCTGGCGGCCTGACCGTTTCCGGTGGGCATGTCTACGTGGGCAGCGAAAAAGCGCAGGTTTATGCGCTGAACAGCAGCGACGGCTCCATTGCCTGGCAAACAACCGTAGCCGGTGAATCTCTTTCTCGCCCGGTTGTGAGCGATGGCCTGGTGCTGATTCATACCAGCAACGGCCAGCTGCAGGCACTGAACGAAGCGGACGGTCTGGTGAAATGGACCGTTAACCTGGATATGCCTGCGCTCTCTCTGCGCGGTGAATCCGCACCTGCAACCGCATTTGGCGCTGCCATTGTGGGCGGTGACAACGGTCGCGTGAGCGCCGTGCTGATGCAGCAGGGCCAGATGATCTGGCAGCAGCGTATCTCGCAGGCCACTGGCTCAACGGAAATCGACCGCCTGAGCGACGTAGACACTACCCCGGTTATCGTTGACGGTGTGGTTTACGCCCTGGCCTATAACGGCAACCTGACCGCGCTGGACTTGCGCAGCGGCCAGATCATGTGGAAACGTGAGCTGGGCTCTGTGAATGATTTCATCGTTGACGGTAACCGCATCTATATGGTTGACCAGAACGATCGCCTGCTGGCGCTGAGCACCGAAGGCGGCGTGACGCTGTGGACGCAAAGCGATCTGCTGCACCGTCTGCTGACCGCGCCAGTGCTGTACAACGGTAGCCTGGTGGTTGGCGACAGCGAAGGTTATATGCACTGGGTTGATCCAGAGAATGGCCGCTTCGTGGCGCAGCAGAAAGTGGACGGTTCAGGCTTCCTGACCGACCCGGTTGTGGCTGACGGCAAACTGCTGATTCAGGCAAAAGACGGCACGCTGTACGCGATCACGCGTTAATTACCCGGCGGTTGTAGTATACTAAACGGCTCCTGTTCACTCAGGAGCCGTTTTGACATTTTTAAAAACGCCGCGAATGCGACGTTTATTTGAATTTTATGAGGCTTCAAACATGGTACCTGTGGTCGCGCTTGTCGGGCGCCCTAACGTTGGAAAATCCACTCTTTTTAACCGTTTAACACGCACCCGTGATGCGCTGGTTGCGGATTTCCCGGGGCTGACGCGTGACCGTAAGTACGGTCGTGCAGAGGTGGAAGGACGCGAGTTCATCTGTATTGATACCGGCGGTATTGATGGCACAGAAGACGGCGTTGAAACCCGCATGGCGGAACAGTCCTTGCTGGCGATTGAAGAAGCGGATGTTGTGCTGTTCATGGTGGATGCGCGCGCTGGCCTGATGCCGGCGGACTCCGCAATTGCTAAGCACCTGCGTTCTCGCGAAAAGCCAACTTTCCTGGTGGCGAACAAAACTGACGGCATCGATGCCGATCAGGCTATCGCGGACTTCTGGTCTCTGGGCATGGGGGATATCCACCCGATTGCGGCATCGCATGGCCGCGGTGTGACCAGCCTGCTGGAAACCGTTCTGCTGCCGTGGGTGGACGAAGTGAACCCGCCGGAAGAGGTGGACGAAGACGCCGCATACTGGGCGCAGTTCGAAGACGGTGAAGAGGGCGAAGAAGAAGAGCCTGAGGATGACTTCAACCCGCAGGATCTGCCGATCAAGCTGGCTATCGTCGGTCGTCCAAACGTAGGTAAGTCTACGCTTACTAACCGTATTCTGGGTGAAGAGCGCGTGGTGGTTTACGACATGCCGGGCACTACGCGTGACAGCATCTACATCCCGATGCAGCGCGATGAACGTGAGTATGTCCTCATCGACACCGCCGGTGTACGTAAGCGCGGAAAAATCACCGACGTGGTGGAAAAATTCTCCGTTATCAAAACCCTGCAGGCGATTGAAGATGCCAACGTGGTGCTGCTGGTCATCGACGCGCGCGAAGGTATCTCCGATCAGGATCTCTCTCTGCTCGGCTTTATCCTCAATAGTGGGCGCTCACTGGTCATCGTCGTCAACAAGTGGGACGGCCTGAGCAATGAAGTGCGCGAGCAGGTGAAAGAGACCCTGGACTTCCGTCTGGGCTTTATCGACTTTGCCCGCGTGCACTTTATCTCTGCGCTGCACGGCAGCGGCGTCGGTAACCTGTTCGAATCCGTGCGTGAAGCCTACGACAGCTCCACCCGTCGTCAGAGCACCGCCATGCTGACCCGTATCATGAATATGGCAGCGGAAGACCACCAGCCGCCGCTGGTGCGCGGTCGTCGCGTGAAGCTGAAATATGCCCACGCCGGTGGCTATAACCCGCCAATCGTGGTGATTCACGGCAACCAGGTGAAAGACCTGCCGGATTCCTACAAGCGCTACCTGATGAACTACTTCCGTAAATCGCTGGACGTGATGGGCACGCCTATTCGTATCCAGTTTAAGGAAGGGGAAAACCCGTTCGCCAACAAGCGCAACACCCTGACGCCGAACCAGATGCGTAAGCGTAAGCGTTTGATTAAGCACATTAAGAAAAGCAAATAATCATTGCCGATCTCACAAAGGCCCGCGTTTATCGCGGGCTTTTTTTTGGCCCAATCATACCGTCGGTTCTCTCTGTGTGAAGTCAATCACTATTCACTCCCAACCATCTTTAAATCCAGAAAAGTAGACAATCGTCGAATTTTCATCTTAAAGTCCCTGGTCCGGTACTAGACAAAACTAGCGACTGGTTATCAAATGGTTAACTAACTTTTCGCCGCATGTAAAAAATCGGTCAGATACGTAACTGGCCGGCGTACCTGCTGGTGTTTACAAGCACGACACATACCTTTCGGGAGAATTATGCAATCCTCTGTTAATCAAAAAGAGAGCCGAACCTTCTTCGGCCATCCTTATCCGCTCGGTTCGCTGTTCTTTACCGAGATGTGGGAGCGTTTCTCGTTCTACGGCATTCGCCCGCTGCTGATCCTGTTTATGGCCGCCACCGTCTATGACGGCGGGATGGGCCTGGCGCGCGAAAACGCCTCGGCGATTGTCGGTATTTTTGCCGGCACCATGTACCTGGCCGCACTGCCGGGCGGCTGGCTGGCGGATAACTGGCTCGGCCAGCAGAGAGCCGTCTGGTACGGTTCGATTCTGATCGCGCTCGGCCACCTGTCGATTGCGCTGTCGGCCATCATGGGCAACAACCTGTTCTTTATCGGCCTGATGTTCATCGTGCTCGGCTCTGGCCTGTTCAAAACCTGTATCTCGGTGATGGTCGGCACCCTGTATAAAAAAGGCGACGCGCGTCGTGACGGCGGTTTCTCGCTGTTCTACATGGGCATTAATATGGGCTCGTTCATCGCCCCGCTGATTTCCGGCTGGCTGATAAAAACCCACGGCTGGCACTGGGGCTTTGGTATCGGCGGCATCGGGATGCTGGTGGCGCTGATTATCTTCCGCGTGTTTGCGGTTCCGGCGATGAAGCGCTACGACAGCGAAGTCGGTCTGGACTCGACATGGAACAGCCCGGTGGTGAAGCGCAACGGCGTGGGCGTCTGGCTGCTGGCGCTGGCGGCAGGCGTGGCAACGCTCGTGACGCTGATCGCGCAGGGCGTGATTGTCATTAACCCGGTCGCGGTAGCCAGCGTGCTGGTCTACGTAATTGCGGCGTCCGTTGCTCTCTACTTTATCTACCTGTTCATCTTCGCGGGCCTGAACCGTAAAGAGCGCGCCAGGCTGCTGGTCTGCTTTATTCTGCTGGTCTCCGCCGCGTTCTTCTGGTCCGCGTTTGAGCAGAAGCCAACCTCGTTCAACCTGTTTGCCAACGACTACACTAACCGCATGATCGGTGATTTTGAAATTCCGGCGGTATGGTTCCAGTCGATCAACGCCCTGTTCATCATCCTGCTGGCCCCGGTGTTCAGCTGGGCATGGCCAAAGCTCGCGAGCATGAACATTCGCCCGAGCAGCATCACCAAGTTTGTTATCGGTATTCTGTGTGCGGCAGCGGGCTTTGGCCTGATGATGCTAGCGGCACAGAACGTGCTGAGCAACGGCGGGGCGGGCGTGTCGCCGTTCTGGCTGGTGGGCAGTATCTTAATGCTGACGCTGGGTGAATTGTGCCTGAGCCCGATCGGTCTGGCGACCATGACCCTGCTGGCGCCGGAGAGAATGCGCGGCCAGATGATGGGGCTGTGGTTCTGCGCCAGCGCGCTGGGTAACCTGGCGGCGGGCCTGATTGGCGGTCACGTGAAGGCCGACCAGCTGGATATGCTGCCGGATCTCTTCGCGCGCTGCTCCATCGCGCTGCTGATTTGTGCCGCAGTGCTGATCGTCCTCATTGTTCCGGTGCGCCGCATGCTGGAAAATGCGCAAACTAAACCGGCAGCTAGCGCCTCATAAACCTCAGTGTGCCGGGGCAGGCGTTATGCCCCGGCACTGTACTTCCTGAGGTGAAACCATGCAGTTAGGATTTGTTGGTCTTGGTGCGGTAGTGGAAACAGCCTATCTGCCCGCACTAAGTAATCTATTCGATGGCGCTGTTCGTTGTTTCGGCTTTGATGTTCTCCCCGCAAAGCACCCTGAAGGCGTTACGCGCTGCGCCTCGCTTGCGGCGCTTTTAGCCACCCCGCTGGATACCCTTTTTATTACCACCGCATCGCTGCACCACCTTGAGGTGCTTGAGCTGGCGATTGCCTCGCCGGTTCCGCGGATTGTGATTGAAAAACCGATTGTCGCCACGGTTCCTCAAATCGAAAAACTCAACACGCTGCTGGCAACACCCGGCGTGGCGTCCCGCGTGCTGGCGCTCGACCACTGGATGGCGCGCATCGAAACGGTGAAGCGGTCGCTGGTCGGCCATATATCTGACATTGCCAGAATCGAAGGTTTTTTGCAGGAGCCGAGCGGATATAACGCCGCAGGGAACCCATCGCGCTCAATTTCGCGACCGGAGAACCGGATACCAGAACGCTTCGCCACCCGGACGGCGTGATTCTGGATATCGGAACGCACGTGCTGGCGATGCTGCGTGAAACGCTGCGTTATCTGGGCGGTCAGGACGATATGACGCTGCAGATGGTAACGGCTAAAGACCGCCTGGGCCACGATATCGCAAAGGGTGACCTGACCACCGCGGAAGATGTGCTGGAGCTAGTTAAAGGTAAGACTATTCAGCGCTGGCATATCCCCGGCACGATCTACGAATGCTGTCTTGCCGGACATATTCTTGGCGCAAACAGTCTGTTTGAGCGCGATCCGCAGGAGGTGAGCCGCACAACGCGCCGCAGGATCGATGAGGTGGCGCTGCTGCTGACCTTGCAGCAACAGTTGCGTGGCCCGCACTGAAGACGTGGTAAAATTATCGCAGACCTGAACGCCCTGAAGGAGACACCATGACCATTACCTGCCCGGATTGCCAGGCACAGCTTGAACCCCTGAACGGGGCGGCGCACTGCGACAGCTGTAATAAAGATATTGCGCTCGAAGCCCGCTGCCCGGAGTGCCATCAGCCACTCCAGGTCTTAAAGGCCTGCGGGGCGGTGGACTATTTCTGCCAGAACGGCCACGGCTTAATTTCTAAAAAGCGCGTGGAGTTTGTTCCGGCCGAAGATTAATCGCACACGCAGTCTTCGCCTTTTTTCCACAGCTCGACCAGCGACTCGGGCGCTTCCTGCTCAGGTACCAGCACGATAATATCGGCGTAGTGCGCCTGATTTTGGCCGGTCCAGATAATCTGGATACGGAAATAGCGCTGGTCACCGCTGCCGGGTGACGACGTCTGACCCGGCGGCTGACCGCGTGGAAAGGCCTGCTCCAGGATGCTCACCAGGCGCTGGCGCTGGGCCTCATTAAGCGAGGAGAGCGCGATGGTACGCTGGCCGCTCAGCTTAGGAATAAAAGCGACGCCGCCTTCCCGGGCCAGCTCAACCACGGCGTCATCCGTCAGTTCCGGAACCTGCATTTACAGCACTCCCACCTGTTCCCAGGCCTGTTTTATCGCCGCCCCAGCGTCGCTACCGGAGCGTTTCTCTCCGTGCGCTATCGTCAGTTTTGCGAAGGCATCAAAATCCGCATCCTGCGCCAGATTGCGATCGCAAACCGTGTCGTACCAGGCATAACCGACTTTTTCCCAGGCGTAACCGCCGATCGCCGTCGCGGCCAGGTAAAACGCCCGGTTGGGGATGCCGGAGTTAAGGTGGACGCCACCGTTATCCTCGCGCGTTTTGATGAAATCTTTCATGTGCGCGGGCTGCGGGTCTTTGCCGAGCAGGGGATCGTCGTAGGCGGTGCCGGGTTCAGACATGGAGCGCAGCCCTTTGCCGTTAATGCCTGCGGCCAGCAGCCCTTCACCAATCAACCAGTCTGCTTTATCGGCGGTTTGCTTGAGATGGTACTGTTTCACCAGCGAACCAAACACGTCTGACAGGGACTCATTCAGCGCGCCCGACTGTTCAAAATAGATTAACCCGGCTTCGGTCTCGGTGACGCCGTGGCTCAGCTCATGCGCCACCACGTCGATGGCAATCGTAAAGCGGTTAAAGATCTCCCCGTCGCCGTCGCCAAACACCATCTGCTGACCGTTCCAGAAGGCGTTCTGATATTCCCGACCGTAATGCACGGTGCCGGTCAAAATCAGCCCCTTATTATCGAGCGAATCGCGCTGATATTCTTTCCAGAAGAAATCATGGGTGATACCCAAATAATCGTACGCCTCGTCCACGGCCACATCGCCATTCGACGGCTGGCCTTCGTAACGCACCTGGGTACCCGGCAGCTCCTGGGTCTGTTTCGCATCGTAGATATCGCGCTCAAGCTGACCGGCTTTATTCACGTGCGGCGCGGCGGGTTTGCCCGGCATATGCGCCATCAGCGTCTGGACGTGGGTTAAGGTCTGACGGGCATAGCGCTGCTGCGGTTCGGAACCGCTTTCGATAATACGACGAAGAATATAAGGGGGAATAACGCTACGAAGATGGGACATGCTGCTCTCCTTATTAAAAAAGGGAATAGCAGCAGTATAGTAAGTAACCGGCGAAGAATTATCCGGTTTTGCGCTGACGCGTCTTTTTCACCGGTTTAATTGATTTCACTTCGCTTTCCACCCAGCCGTCAGACAGGCGGGTGGTAAGAACGTCACCGGTGTTCACCTGTTTGGTTTGCTTCAGCACTTTGCCGTCCGCTGCCGTCGTTACGCTATAGCCGCGCGCCAGCGTGGAGAGGGGGCTGACGGCTTCCAGATGGGTCACCGCGTTGCCAAAACGCTCACGTGTGGTGCTCAGGCGCGCCCGGAGAGTCTCCGCCAGACGATATTCCAACTGCTGAATGCGCGTTTGCGCACGATAGATTTTGGGCTGCGGATTCTGCTGGTTCAGGCGCTGGGTCACACGCTGCTGGCGAGTCACCGCGCGCTTAAGCTGATTATCAAGCGCAAAGTTCATGCGCTGACGCAGGCGTTCCAGCACGGTCTGCTGACGCGCCAGACGAAGCTGCGGGTGCTGCTGCTGAAGACGGTGATGAAGCTGGGTAAAGCGGCGGGTACGGTTGGCAAGGAAGTAGTCCATCGCCATCTCAAGACGCTGCTGGCCGTTCTGAAGCTGACGCAGCAGCTCCAGCTGGTTACGGCTCACCACTTCCGCCGCCGCGGACGGGGTAGGCGCACGCAGATCCGCAACAAAATCCGCGATTGTCACGTCCGTTTCATGCCCGACGGCGCTCACCACGGGGATATCGCTTGCAAAGATTGCCCGCGCCACGCGCTCGTCGTTAAAGCTCCACAGGTCTTCCAGCGAGCCGCCGCCGCGCCCGACGATCAACACGTCACACTCCTTACGCGCATTTGCCAGTTCAATGGCGCGTACAATCTGGCCTGGCGCATCGTCACCCTGAACGGCGGTCGGGTAGATGATGACGGGCAGGGAAGGGTCGCGACGCTTAAGCACGTGCAAAATATCGTGCAGCGCTGCACCGGTTTTCGAGGTGATGACCCCAACGCAGTGGGCGGGTGAGGGCAGCGGTTTTTTGAACTGCTGGTCGAACAAACCTTCCTCAGAGAGTTTGGCTTTAAGCTGTTCGTACTTCTGCTGCAGCAGGCCTTCGCCCGCAGGCTGCATGCTCTCGACGATAATCTGATAATCACCGCGCGGTTCATACAGGGTTATATTGGCGCGAACCAGAACCTGCTGGCCGTGCTGCGGACGGAACGTCACGCGACGGTTGCTGTTGCGGAACATCGCGCAGCGCACCTGGGCGGTATCGTCTTTTAAGGTAAAATACCAGTGTCCGGAAGACGGTTGCGTGAAGTTTGAGATTTCACCGCTGATCCAGACCTGCCCCATTTCCTGCTCAAGCAGCAAACGCACCGTCTGATTAAGGCGGCTGACAGTATAAATTGAGGGGGATTGAGAGGATAACATGTGAGCGGGATCAAATTCTAAATCAGCAAGTTATTCAGTCGATAGTAACCTGCTGAGAGGCATTCGCAAGCATTTTTTCAAAAAAGTGTAGATGCAATCGGTTACGCTCTGTATAATGCCACGGCAATATTTAACCACCCAGGTCAGAGATATTGCCCATGCTACGTATCGCTAAAGAAGCACTGACGTTTGACGACGTCCTCCTCGTTCCCGCTCATTCCACCGTTCTGCCGAATACTGCCGACCTCAGCACGCAGTTGACGAAAACCATTCGTCTGAACATTCCTATGCTCTCCGCGGCAATGGACACCGTGACTGAAGCGCGCCTGGCTATCGCCCTGGCACAGGAAGGCGGCATTGGCTTTATCCACAAAAACATGTCTATCGAACGTCAGGCAGAAGAAGTTCGCCGCGTGAAGAAGCATGAGTCCGGCATCGTGTCCGATCCTCAGACTGTTCTGCCAACCACTACCCTGCACGAAGTGAAAGCCCTGACCGAACGTAACGGCTTTGCCGGCTACCCGGTAGTGACCGAAGACAATGAACTGGTGGGCATCATCACCGGTCGTGACGTGCGCTTCGTGACTGACCTGAACCAGCCTGTCAGCGTCTACATGACGCCAAAAGAGCGTCTGGTGACCGTCCGCGAAGGCGAAACTCGCGACGTGGTGCTGGCAAAAATGCACGAAAAACGCGTTGAGAAAGCGCTGGTTGTGGATGCGAACTTCCACCTGCGCGGCATGATCACCGTTAAAGATTTCCAGAAAGCAGAACGTAAACCGAACGCCTGTAAAGACGAGCATGGCCGTCTGCGCGTCGGCGCTGCCGTAGGCGCGGGTGCAGGTAACGAAGAGCGCGTTGACGCGCTGGTGGCGGCGGGCGTTGACGTCCTGCTGATTGACTCCTCTCACGGCCACTCCGAAGGCGTGCTGCAGCGTATTCGTGACACCCGTGCAAAATACCCTGACCTGCAGATCATCGGCGGCAACGTGGCGACGGGCGCAGGCGCTCGCGCGCTGGCTGACGCCGGCTGCAGCGCGGTGAAAGTGGGTATCGGCCCTGGCTCTATCTGTACCACCCGTATCGTGACCGGCGTGGGCGTTCCGCAGATCACCGCGGTTTCTGACGCGGTTGAAGCGCTGGAAGGCACCGGTATTCCGGTTATCGCTGACGGCGGTATCCGCTTCTCTGGCGACATCGCGAAAGCCATCGCCGCGGGCGCTGCTGCCGTAATGGTAGGCTCCATGCTCGCTGGTACCGAAGAATCCCCGGGCGAAATCGAACTCTACCAGGGCCGTTCTTACAAATCTTACCGTGGGATGGGCTCCCTGGGCGCGATGTCCAAAGGTTCCTCTGACCGTTACTTCCAGACCGATAACGCTGCTGACAAACTGGTACCGGAAGGTATCGAAGGCCGCGTGGCCTATAAAGGCCGTCTGAAAGAGATCATTCACCAGCAGATGGGCGGCCTGCGTTCCTGTATGGGTCTGACCGGCTGTGGTACCATTGACCTGCTGCGTACCAAAGCGGAATTCGTACGTATCAGCGGTGCGGGTATCCAGGAGAGCCACGTTCACGACGTGACGATCACCAAAGAGTCCCCGAACTACCGTCTGGGCTCCTGATAAGTTTCCGCGCCCGGCTTCTGCCGGGCGCTTTGTTTTGTTTCACTTGCCTCGGAATTAGCGTCAATGACGGAAAACATTCATAA
Organism: Enterobacter cloacae complex sp. P47BA; assembly: GCF_014930485.1. NCBI lineage: Bacteria > Pseudomonadati > Pseudomonadota > Gammaproteobacteria > Enterobacterales > Enterobacteriaceae > Enterobacter > Enterobacter cloacae complex sp. P47BA. The sequence goes on from NZ_JADBRF010000010.1 coordinate 89,826, forward strand.
ACATCGCATTCTCATCCTGGACTTCGGTTCTCAGTACACTCAGTTGGTCGCGCGCCGCGTGCGTGAACTGGGCGTTTACTGTGAGCTGTGGGCGTGGGATGTCACGGAAGCACAGATTCGCGAATTCAATCCAAGCGGCATCATCCTGTCCGGCGGCCCGGAAAGCACTACCGAAGAGAACAGCCCGCGCGCGCCGCAGTACGTGTTCGAAGCGGGCGTGCCGGTATTCGGCGTGTGCTACGGTATGCAGACCATGGCAATGCAGCTGGGCGGCCACGTAGAAGGCTCCAACGAACGTGAGTTCGGCTACGCGCAGGTTGAAGTTGTCACCGACAGCGCGCTGGTGCGCGGTATCGAAGACTCCCTGACCGCAGACGGCAAGCCGCTGCTGGACGTGTGGATGAGCCACGGCGACAAAGTTACCGCCATCCCGTCTGACTTCGTGACCGTTGCCAGCACCGAAAGCTGCCCGTTCGCCATCATGGCGAACGAAGAAAAACGCTTCTACGGCGTGCAGTTCCACCCGGAAGTGACCCACACCCGTCAGGGTATGCGCATGCTGGAGCGCTTCGTGCGTGACATCTGCCAGTGTGAAGCCCTGTGGACCCCGGCAAAAATCATCGACGACGCCGTGGAGCGTATCCGCCAGCAGGTTGGCGATGACAAAGTGATCCTCGGCCTCTCCGGCGGCGTGGACTCCTCCGTCACCGCGATGCTGCTGCACCGTGCCATCGGCAAAAACCTGACCTGCGTCTTCGTGGACAACGGTCTGCTGCGTCTGAACGAAGCGAAGCAGGTCATGGACATGTTCGGCGACCACTTCGGTCTGAACATCGTTCACGTGGAAGGCGAGCAGCGCTTCCTGGACGCGCTGAAAGGCGAGAACGATCCGGAAGCGAAACGTAAGATCATCGGTCGCGTCTTCGTCGAAGTGTTCGACGAAGAAGCGCTGAAGCTGGAAGACGTGAAGTGGCTGGCGCAGGGTACCATCTACCCGGACGTGATCGAGTCTGCGGCCTCCGCAACCGGTAAAGCGCACGTCATCAAATCTCACCACAACGTGGGCGGCCTGCCGAAAGAGATGAAGATGGGTCTGGTTGAACCGCTGCGCGAGCTGTTCAAAGACGAAGTGCGTAAAATAGGTCTGGAACTGGGTCTGCCGTACGACATGCTCTACCGTCACCCGTTCCCGGGTCCGGGTCTGGGCGTGCGCGTGCTGGGCGAAGTGAAGAAAGAGTACTGCGACCTGCTGCGTCGCGCGGACGCGATCTTCATCGAAGAGCTGCACAAAGCTGACCTGTACAACAAGGTAAGCCAGGCGTTCACCGTGTTCCTGCCGGTTCGCTCCGTCGGCGTCATGGGCGATGGCCGTAAGTACGACTGGGTTGTCTCCCTGCGTGCGGTGGAAACCATCGACTTCATGACCGCGCACTGGGCGCACCTGCCGTATGACTTCTTAGGCCGCGTGTCTAACCGCATCATCAACGAAGTGAATGGTATTTCCCGCGTGGTGTATGACATCAGCGGTAAGCCACCGGCTACGATTGAGTGGGAATGATGTATAGCTAGCTCATAGCTCATCATATCTATTCATTTTAATATCTAACCCTCTGTAATCGCAGAGGGTTTTTGTTTATATCTACTCATATCTATTCACTCTACACCACATTTTTCGACGGTACAGGTGACGGTATTACCTGAAAGGTATACTCTCGTACCGACAAAAACATGGATGCATTACGGGTGAATTGTGCTTACCGATACCAAACTGAAAAACCTGAAGCCGCAGGAGAAACTGTATAAGGTTTCCGACCGTGACGGGCTGTATGTCGCCGTGCTCACGTCAGGCTCTGTCTCGTTCCGCTACGACTACCGCATTAACGGCCGCCGTGAAACACTGGTGATCGGCCAGTATGGTCGTGACGGTATCAGCCTGGCGGAAGCGCGAGAAGAATTGATTAACGCTAAAAAGCTCGTGAAGGCAGGCCAGTCGCCTGCTGCGGCGAAACGAGACGGTACAAAAAAAATCCGTGGGGCTGAGACGTTCGCGGTACATACCGACAGTTACATGAAGAATGCCACGCTGGCGGACAGTACGCGGGAGCTTAAGCGGGCGATCATTGATCGTGACCTGATACCGTCACTCGGCAACAAACTAATGACTGAGATCACCACAGCGGCGGTTCGTGATTTGTGCGATAAAATCGTCCAGCGCGGTGGTAATGCAACAGCAGTAAGAGCCCGGGAGATAATCAGCAGTGTGTACCGCCATGCTAATGACAGAGGGCACGGATTCTATAACCCAGCTGCTGATATAAAACCGTCATCCATTGCCACATTTGTGGACCGGGAGCGATACCTTAGTCCAGAAGAAATTGGTGTATTTTTCCGTGCGCTGGATAGTTTCAGTGCAATGGGCACGCTGAAGATGGCAATCAAACTCGTGCTGCTGACAATGGTCAGGAAAGGAGAATTCACCAACGCCGAGTTGAAAGAAATCAGCTTCACCAAAGGGATATGGACTATTCCGGGCGAAAGAATGAAGAGCGGGAAACCTCATTCAATTTACCTTTCAAGGCAGGCACTTGATCTGATGGTAACTCTTCAGATGTGCGCCGGGGGTAGTATTTATCTTGTGCCTGGCCGGTACGACTTCAACAAACCGATCTCCAACGCCTCGCTTAATTCCCTGATCGACCGCGTAGTGGCGCGCATAAACGAATCGGGTTATCACTTTGAACGCTTTACTGTGCATGATCTGCGACGTACCGCCAGTACTAACCTTCATGAAGCTGATTATCCATCAGACTGGATAGAGAAAGGCCAGGCCAGAAAGCAGAAAGGGACGAGAGCGGTTTACAATAAAGCAGAGTATGCGCGGCAGCGCGCTTACATGCTTCAGCAGTGGGCTGATATGGTTGATGCGTGGATAGCAGGGGAGCACACCGATCTGGTGTTATTCTCCCCTTCGAAGTTTGAGAAGTGGATGGAGTCGCAGGATTAAGCGGCCTCCACTTTTATAATGTCAACCGCGCATCCTGGCAGTAGCTGCACCGCCGGGCCTTCGCACTGATTTCCCCATACGTCGAAGCCATGCGACGACTGCCGGGCGAATAGCTCTATGCGCGGCACATCGCCAAGCAGCTGCACCAGCTTTTCCCTGATCACGTCAGGTTTGCGAGAGTTCTCCAGTCGTGGCGCCGTGACGTGCTGGCATATAGAGGCGTCCATGCGCGCCGGAAGTTTCCCGCGTACCGCAAACAAACAGTCTTCACTGTTCGCCCTGGTCATGTGCCCCATGCCGATCGCGCTGTTGCCTTTGTGCTTGTTCGTCTTGTGCCAGGTGAAACCCTTCATGGTCATGAGGCGGAAGCCCCACGCTTCGATTACCTTTAGCGCCTCAACCGGCTGAGTCGGAACCCACCACATCGCAAGCAGGCAATCGTCGGCAGCCAGATCCCACACAGGAAGGCGGCAGATATCAAGAACGTTCATGACAGGGTATTTAAACCCGGCGCCGCGGTTGCCGTCTGCTGCTTTGTCGCGGTAGACCCAAGGCGGGTCAGCGTAGATTAGAGTGTATTTTCCGGTCATGATGCACCGCCTTTGGCGCGGGCGATGGCTGCATGCGCTGCCCAGACTGGCTCTTTGCGCGGCATAGCCACGCCGCGCTGCTTCCCATCCGGCCCACGCTCTCCGGTGTCGCAATCGGCTACCAGTGCCACCAGCGCCGCCATCAGATCGTCGCGCTGCCCGGCAAGTTTTGAATGCTCAATGGCGGCGTTTTCCAGCTGGGCTTTGTGCTTCTTGTAAGCCTCAAAGGCGTGCCATGATTGGCCTTTACGCACACTGGTGGTGATATCGTTCACCTGCTCAGGTGTAAGAGTGGTCAGCGGCTGCGCTGGGTAAATCAGTACCTGCCCTGCATCCCAGTCGAATCCAACCTGAATGGACTCGACAGCAACGGATGGCGATGCGCCAATGCCGCCCGGAGAGTGGATTGAGATAGTAATCTCCGGGTCGCGCCGCTGCGTTGTTGAACTGGACCAGATACGGGCTACCAGCTCAGTGAATTTGGAGAATTTCATGCCGCCACCTTCCTGCTGTTCATCAGCTCAGCCAGGCGCTGAGCTTTTAATGGGTTTCTGATAACCTGGCCGCCGGGTGCCAACCACCCGCGGCGCAGAGATGAATAAACCAGCGTGATACTGCCGACGCGGATATTGTCGTGCGGGTTAGTCATACACCACCCCGCGACATCCGATCCCGCTGTAGTCCAGATGCGGGGTGCGGTTACCTTTGGTTATGCACTGCTGGCGGCGCACCGCGATGCGGGCGCGCTCAACTTCACCGACAGCGGCGTCCAGGCACTGGAGCCAGAGACGGGCTGCTATTCGGTAATGTCCCAGGCGCTCACGCTCGATGGCCCGGCTTTCGATCTCCATTGCTTCCGGTGTTACTGCCACCACTCTTTCAACACGGCGCTGCGAGACGTAGTCTTCGTGATAGCGCTCAAGCTTCGTCTTTTTCATTTGATCCAGACCTCTCAACTGATAACTGACGCTACCCACATCAGGTAGGCCACTATGGTCAGGCACAGATACACCTCTGACCATCTGTCGATATGCCTTCCGAGCGCCTTCATGCTGCTGCACTCACGGGGCGATACACGCGGCGGTCAACTGGCGGCTTTTTTCCGGTGAACGTCGCCGGACTTGCCGCCTTACGTTTATCCAGCCAGGCTTCAACTTCGCTCTGGTCCCACGCGCAGCGGCGGTCGGTGATCCAGAAACGTGACGGGAATTCTCCGGCCTGCTCCAGGCGGTCAATCGTGCTCCATGACAGTGGCACCACCGCCAGGAGTTCCTTCTTACCAAATGCACCTTTCATAAATACCTCTCTTGGTTGCAGGTGTGGCGCCGTGGCGCCACGGTGGTGTTATTCGAATTCAGGACGCATATCGTTAAGCGTCGTCATGAATCCCTGGTGGTATTCCTCACCGAGCTTTTCAGCCATGGTGTTGATCTCATCTTCGGCACGCTTAAACATCGCCTTGGCATCTGCTGCGGATGAATCGAGGCTGTTCAGAATTGCGCTGACGTATTCCCGCGCCTCTTCGCGATCAGAGTCAGAAACCACCGTCAGGCTCTGCTGCTCATCATCAACAACGGAATACTCGCCGGTGATAACTGCCGCGTTATCCTGACTCAGGCCAGCTTCCGCGCGTTCATCCATCACAACAGCCTTTTGCAGTTCGATAGAGACAGGCAGGTATTTGAACAGGCGGCGGATCACCGTCTTTTTCGCCATTTCGTCGAAGTGTTCAACCCACGGACCGCTGCTGCCGGCTTTACTCAAAGCACGTACTTTTTCAACGTCTGCCCGGCTCATAACTTCGAACTGGACGCCGCCATCTTTCAGGCGGGCAACGGCGTAAACATGGGTCAGTTCGCCGCGGTCACCGGTTTCGCAAGGCGAGTGCTCGAGCGTTTCTTCCAGGCCGTATGAGTAGCTGAATTTGTCGTTTACATGCACGGTGCGCGCTGAGATGCTCAGGATCTGCCCGGAGCGGCGGGCAAGGTCAATCATCCCGCGATAGCCGATGATGAGCTGAGCTTCGGTAGATACCGTTTCCCAGCGGCCATTTACTTTCTGGCGCTTGTCGAAAGGTATCAGGTACGCGTGACCAAGTGCGCCGCCCGGCTCAAGTCCGAGCTGAGCGCATTGCATGATTGCACCGAGGAAACTGGCTTGGTCGCATGCTGCCAGTTTTGGAACCTTGCGGATCTCAGTAGTAGCGATGCGTGCCAGGCGGTCAGCCGTCATGTGCTTTGGAAGAGCCAGTGCCATTTGAGCCTTAATTTTTGGATCTGCGAGAAGCCCGGCCAGGGTGGTGGGTTTCTCGTTATGCTGTGCAACCTGGTTGCCGGTCGCTGCTGCCTTAAGTGCGTTGGTAGACATTTTTTCTCCTTACTTCATTCTGAAAACGCGTGATGTCGTTGCTGTTTTGAATTTTTCGTACAGGTCAGGGTGCTCAGCCTGGAATAATTTCTGGTCGAACCGGTTACTAACCTGAGATTTCCACGTGCAAATCGGTTTCCCGTCCAGTGTCAGGATTGAGTGCTCCTGCATGTACAGCTTCAGCTTCTCTTCCGATACGGCGATTTCTGCTTCCAGCGACTTGCAGCGTGATTTCATGTCGCGCAGGTCGTTGAAAAGTGTCAGTGCCTTACCGTCTGCCTCAATGCTTGAACCGGCATCCTTCTCAAACATCAGAGAAATATCGCTGACGGTTGTGGCCTCTGGCGGATTCAGGTTTATCACCCTGTCCCAGAAGGCGACTTCTTTTTCCAGGATGGCCTGAATGGTTTCCTCATCACGCTCAACTCGATAGATACGGAAATCGTCACCGCCGATTAAGACGCCGAATACGCACACCTTTTTTCCGGTAACCATCAGCCCATGCATGGCCTGCGCCGTGTAATGAACCGGGATTGCATCGGTCTGAACCTCTCCCCATTCCTTAGCTTTGAACGGGCTAACCGTTTTGATCTCGATGTTCTCGCCGGTGGCCGCTTCTGCATCGATCTCTGCAGCGATAAAGCCGTAATCGCGGTGGATATACCGGTTGCCGCGATGAATAATTTCGAGTCCTGTCTCTTCAGAAAGCAGGTCAATTACGTATGGCTCCATACGCTGGCCACGCGTGAAAACTTTCTGTTTCGAAGGGTCAACTGGTTTGATTCTTGGCTGAACCTTATCCAGATACACCTCAAGCGGAGTGCGCCACGGGCTAATTCCGAGAATTCCGGCGACATCACTGCCGCCGAGGTATTTGGTCCTGTCCATGCTGCCGGCGTTCTGCATCATGCCGCGCTCCTCGCCGTGTCCAGCTGGTCAGCCAGATCCCACTTCGCGATGATGCTGGTCAACGCGGCCTGGTACGCTGCGAGAGCTTCTTCAAACTCGACGCTCATCATCAGCTCTTCCAGAATCTCCGTGCGAACGCCTTTGCGCTCCAGCTCGTAGAAAGGTTTCTGCAGCTGGTGGTACTTGATAGCGTCGATCAGCTCTACCTGGCGCTCGTAGTGCAGCTGGCTCAGCTTGTAGTCGCTGTCGATGCTGGTCATGATTTTTTTCAGGTTATTAATCTGCTGGATGTTCACTTGCTCACCCCCATATCCATTTCAGTTTTGACTGCCATCTTGGTGACAAAAGCCCAGTTGATGGCTTCATGCAGAGTGCGGCACTTGGTGCTCATCAGCCCGCACGCCGTAACGCAGTACCAACCGTTGATGATTTTCCACTGCATAATTCGTTACCTCAGTGTTACCGTTGAGGTAATAATTATCCTTATGTGGTTTGAAGTCAATAGGTATGATTATAAAAAATTACCCGTGAGGTAATCTTAATGGCAATAAAAAAGCCGCTCAATGGCGGCTTAGTCTTTGAAATATATGGAGTTATTCTTGCGTTTTACCGTTCTGAACAATCACGAAATCGACGTAACTCTCAATCTTGCTTTTCTCGCTCTCGGGTAACAATGCGTAGCGGGCCCGGTCGTAATGGATGGTCGCCGGGTCGCGGGGATGGATAAGCAGCTCATAGCCGCGGCGCCCGAACGCGCTGGCGATCGACTCCAGGGTGGAGATAGAAACGCTAACCTCATTGTTCAGCATGCGGTTGATTGTCGCCTGGGCAACTCCGGAGGCTTTCGACAGCTTGCCCTGAGATGACAGGTCGCGGTTGTTCTGCATCCACGCCTCGAGATTATGCGCCGCCAGCTGGCCGATATCGGAAGGGGTGATCTCTTCCTGCGGAATGGCAACAGCAGATAATGAGTGGTCGATGTCCAGCCAGTTGGTTGGCTTGTTCGCTGCCTTCTCAATCTTGCGCGCCACCGTGTCGCCGACCACCTTCTGCCCGCGGACCCAGCGGTTCACCAGGTTTGCCTGAGTTCCCAGTTTTTCCGCCAGACGAGTCTGCACCCCGTTAAAGTCACGGTCGATGATATCGTTAATATTCTGCCTGCGGATATCCTGAATACTTTTCATGCTCTGGTGAATCGCCTCATATATGAATTAGTTAGAGGTTCAATTAAAAGCGAATTTACCCCACAGGTAAATGCACCTCACAGGTAACAAACCTTGATTTTTATTACCTTCTGGGTGAATATTTGTTATCTGGAATTAATATCAGGCAATAGCTATGAGAGAGAACGAAAAATTCGACTTCAAAAAACACTGGTTGCAACTCACTCCTGATGAGCGAAATGCCTTTGCTGACGAGGCCGGAACGACCAGCCACTACATCCAGACGCATCTGACAGGCCGCAGGAAAATGCCTGGTAAGACATTGATGAATGGGCTATTTAAGGCATGTAAGCAACGCGGATGGGTCAGGACAAAGCCGGAACTGGCTATCTTCTTCTACGAATAAAACCTCCTTCAAACCCCCATCAGGCCGCCTTCTGGCGGTCTTTTCATATCTATTCAGTACTCTCAGGTAATAATGATCCAAATATGGTTGATCTTTTTTCGGCCATCGCACAAAATTACCGATATCCATAACCAAACATGAGGCCGTTTTCGTGAAAATTGTCACCAGAATGGAGGCCGCTAAGGCTGGCCTGAACAGATTCTACACCGGCAAAGCATGCCGGAATGGTCATAAGGCGGAGCGCTATGTGCTGAACGGAACCTGTGTTGAGTGTGCACTTCAGAGCGCAAACCGTCATCGCAGAGAATTCTCATCCGCTCTCAAATCCGCACGGGGTGAAGCATGAAACCCGCAGCGTATTACAACGAAATCGACCAATTTGCAGCGCAGTGGCTGCGTAACCTGATCGCCGGCGGTCATATCGCCCCGGGCGAAGTTGATGAAAGGAGTATTGAAGATGTCACACCTGACGACCTGCGAGGATTCACGCAGTGCCACTTCTTCGCCGGAATTGGCGTCTGGTCTCATTCCCTGCGCCTCGCCGGATGGCCTGACGATAAACCAGTCTGGACCGGCTCCTGCCCATGCCAGCCTTTCAGCGCGGCAGGCAAAGGAGATGGGTTTGCTGACGAGCGGCACCTTTGGCCCCACTTCTTCCACCTCATCAGCGAGCGCAGACCTCAGCATGTCTTTGGCGAGCAGGTTGCAGCTGGTAACGCAAACGCATGGTTCGACCTTGTACAAGCTGACCTGGAAGGAATGGAATACGCCTTCGGGCTTGTGCCGTTTGCGGCAGCGGGCGTCGGTGCGCCGCACATCAGAGAGCGGGCTTATTGGGTGGCCCACGCCTGTAGCGAATACGAATCCGCAGCCGGAAACGAAACGGGGATTACAGCACGTCTCCGGAGCAGCTCGACTGACAGGCTGGCAAACACCGGTGGCGAACGACTCAACCGGGTCGACTCATTGCTACAGCGGGAAGAATCAGGACGGATCACCAAAAGTATGCTTGAAGCTGCCGGGCACGGCGTTACTGGCGGGATGGGTTACGCCGACAACTCGCGACTGGAAAGACACATCAGGGATGACAGCGCAGCGGGAAGGGAAAGAGCGGCTGGATCAGTTACCGCGCCAGGCTTACACAGCAGGCCCCTTGAGGTTAACGGTTTTTGGCGAGATGCGGACTGGCTCTTATGTCGAGATGGCAAATGGCGTCCAGTTGAACCCGGCACATTCCCGCTGGTTGATGGGGCTGCCGCGCGCCTGGGACGAGTCGAGCCCGGGGTGGCAAGAGTGGCAAGCAGCAACCGCGTCGGCCGACTCAAAGGCTACGGTAACGCCATAAACGCACAGGCAGCGGCTGAATTTATCCGGGCTTATATGGGGGTTAGCTATGGCCGGTGACTGGATCAAGATGCGTGCCGACCTGCACACGCACCCTAAAGTTGTCCGCATGGCGTCCGCATTGAAAGCGGACAGATTGCGGATAGTTGGCGGACTACATTCCGCATGGTGTCTTTTCGATGTCCACTCCGTTGACGGTTTGCTTGACGGATACAGCGCGGACACTCTCGACGACCTGATCGGCTTCCCTGGGTTTTCTCGGGCAATGATGGCTGTCGGATGGCTCGAAGAAAATGGCGAAAGCCTAGTAATGCCGCGCTTCGAGGCCCATAACGGGCAGTCTGCCAAGCGTCGAGCACAGGATGCTGACAGGAAGAGAAATGTCCGCAAAGCGTCCGCATCTGAAGCGGACAAAAAGCGGACCAGAGAAGAGAAGAGAAGAGAAGATATAAAAGATAAACCCCACACATGGAGCGAGCAAAATTCACCTGTGGATAACTCTGCTGGTGGCGGGGAACCAGATCCGGATGCGAACAACGCGATGCTGAATGGCTACGTTGCTCCGGGCGGAATGGGTGAGCTTGGAAAATTCCAGATGCACGACAACTGGAAGCCTGATCAGCAGTTCATCCAGCGCGCTGCGCTGTGGGGCATAACTCTGAAGACGGACATCACGCCGTTCGAGCTGGCAGACTTCATCACGTACTGGAAAGCGGAGGGCAAAGCATTCCACCACGACCAGTGGCAGCAGAAGCTGGCAAGAAGCGTGCAGCAGTCCAGGGCAAGGCCGGTCGCCCAGCAGCAACGAAGGGATATCAACGACGTGCCGGAGCCGGACAAGACCATTCCGCAGGGATTCAGGGGCTACCAGGCCACATAGCAGCACCAGCGCGGCAGCGCATTTTTTTACGCCTGCATAGTTACCTTGAAGGTAACAAAATATGCGCATAGCTATTGATTTTAACTCTAATGTGGATTTAAATTACCTAAGGGGTAAATCATGAGAAAGCAGTTACAGGCTCTTGGTCGACTCAAGACAGGCCAGATGAACAAGACGGAATCTGCGTACTGCCAGCATCTGGAGCTGCGCAAGCATGCCGGTGAGGTGGCCTGGTACCGGTTCGAAGGTATCAAGCTGAGACTGGCTGATAACACGTTCTACACGCCGGACTTCGCAGTGATGCTCACCACCGGGGAGATGGAGCTGCACGAGGTGAAAGGTTTCTGGACCGACGACGCCAGGGTGAAAACCAAAGTCGCAGCAGATCAGTATCCGTTCCGCATCATCGGCGTGACTGTGAAGCCGAAGAAAGCCGGTGGCGGATGGAATGTCGAAGTGTTCTGAATCGACGATCCTTTTTGATATCAACGTAATCAATAACTTATACGGGTAAGCGGGGGTAAAGATGGAATGCAATGTGAGTGAACTGGTAAAGCGCGGTCATGACCAGGCAGCAGAGCTGAAGGCATCATGCGGCGCCGTCGATGTGCTCGACGTTGCACAACTTATTAGCGATCTGGCTACGCAGCTGGATGTGCAACTGGCTCGCAGTAATGCGCTGGCTGCGGAGAATGCCTGCCTGAAACAGAGCATCGAAGAGGTGGCAGAGGTATTTGAAACCGGTACTGATGGTGCTCTTGCTACTGCTGTTGACGAGTCTTTAAACCTGCTCACTCCGGAAACTGATGCGGTATTGAAAAGGATTCAGGCGCAGGGTGTGGCTATGTTCGCTTCAAAGTGCAAAGAAGAATCGAAGCGTGCCCACTCTTCAGACGCCAGGGATTCCTGGTGGGTCTCGGGTGAAAACGCTGACGAATTCGCCGCCCAGCTTCGCAAAGGAGTCCAGTCATGAGAGATTCAATTAGTCATGTCGATGACTGTCACCTGAGCGTGCGAGTCGATGAAATTGCATCATCCGTACCTACTTTCCCAACAAAAAATGCAGCCGTTAGTGCAGGCGCGCCATTCGGCTGGAGGACCGCAGTTCGTCTTGAGAGACGATTCGAAAATGTATGGGTAGTTGGTAAGAAATGCTTCCAGGATGATCACTCTGCTGGGATTAACTTTGAAGCATATCGATTCCCGCTCCTTAGATGGGAGAAAGAAGGCGGCGTTACCAAATGCCCTGTTCTCTCTGTACGCAGATTCAAACCGGAGGCCGCCCAATGAGCAACATCGACAAACACATCGACAAACAGGCGCTGCGTGAGGCGGCGGAGAAGGCCATTTCAGAGGAAGGGGAAACCTGGTGGAATGAAGAGCAACTGGCTAGCGACTATGGTCTTGCACTTCACAGGGCAGACGCCAAATTCATTGCCGCAGCCAACCCTGCCACCATGCTGGCGCTGCTGGATGAGCTGGAAGCCGTGCAGAAGACTTCCGCAGCACGCCTTGGCGCAATAGACACTACGCACAAGATGTTTCAGCGCGAAAGAGACAGGGCTGATGCTGCTGAGAAACGTAGCGCTGAGCTATCTCAGAAGGCTGATATCTACGACATGTTGCGACAAGACTATGAGCTTCATGGCGGCCTAGTTGAGTTTGTTGACTGGCAGGCAAAGAGAATCACTGAGCTTGAGCGTGAAAAGGTTGCAATGGAAGCTGTAATGCAGGCTATGCGTGATGAGATACGCGCCGCAGCCGGTAAAGGAGATGCATCATGAGCGCTATTACCAAGGAGCAGCTACAGCAGATCGAAGCCGCCGCGAAAGAAGTCTTGTGGCCTGTCGTGTGGTCGGAAAAGAAAGCGCGTAAGCACTTCAGCGAAAAAATAACTCCTGAGGTGGCTCTGGAGCTGGCGCGTATCGCGCTGGCATCGCTCGAAGCCGAGCCTGTGGCGTACATCTTCAAGCATCCGGCAGGCAGGCTGTTCTGGTTACTTACTGACGAGAGCAACAAAGGGCAAAGCGACGTTATTTCTGTTTACACCGCCCCGCCAGCGCCGGTATCTGCGCCGTTCGCTATTCACGATGAGGATTTTGAAAAAGCGCTTTCGGTGCTCAACGACACACTGGACGACTGCGGTGACAGCGAGCGAGGGTTGTTGCTTGCGTTGGATAAGGTGGGGATCGAAGTTCGCAGTGACGCCTGCCGCGCCGCCACGCTTCAGGGTGCCGAACCTGTAACGACGGCTTACAAGGTGCCAGGTGATTTCGAATCGTTTATTTCATGGCTGACAGGCGGTAATGGCATCCCTGACTGGCTAATCAGTGGCGATAAGCTTGACGACGAAAAGACCTCGTTTCTGCTGCAGGTGTACCGGGCAGGAGCTCAGGGTGCCGATGGAAACTATCCTGTGGTGCAGGATGGTTTACCCGCAGTATGCGCTGAGGCTTATCAGGTTGTTGGTGTCATGGCCGAGGCGCTTGGTGTTTTCGATGATGCGGCTATTCAGAAGGTCATGGACAACCTTGCACAGCAAAAACTTGTTCACTGTGATGTGTTGCCATTCTCCCTTCCAGCGGCACCGCAGCAGGAAGTGACTCAGGCGCTCGCCAAAGGAATAGAGCGCTACGGCGATGCCATGCAGGAGCTGGCGAAGAAGGAGGTGAAGTGATGGCTAACCTGCAGCTGGCTGTTAACGGTGAATACTTCGACCAGATGAAGGCAGGCGAGAAAGCAGAAGAGTATCGCCTGGTAAATCCGTACTGGTGCCGCAGGCTATCGCATGGGCATAACCAGCAATTAGCTCGTCGCTTCGACAGACTGATAATTACTCGTGGCTATCCAAAGCGTGATGACCTGAGCAAGCGTATCGATGTTCCGTATGACGGTTACGAAGTGAAGGTGATAACTCACCCACACTTCGGTCCTGACCCGGTGAAGGTCTTCGCTATCAAGGTGAACATCCATGCCTAACCCATTCGACGTCGTGATGTTCGTGCTGCTGGTCATCAGCGCACTTCATGGCATGGGGTGGCTGCCATGGTGAACAAACTCAAACAGCGGCGCCTGCGCCGCCTTAAAGCCGATGCAGCCTGGTGGATGGCCGAAGCGCAGGACTGGAAGGATATCGCGCTGGAGCACGCAGCCGAGATAGACAGACTCAAAAAGCTGGTTATCCGCGTTCCGATGCCAGTGGTGGTGCCGGAGTCCGTGGCCGATGAACTGAAACTGAGAGAGGTTGGATGATGCATTTGTTTACTATGCCTAAATGGGCTGCGCTTATTTTGTCAGTAATTTTTGGACCGTTTATTACCGCCATAGTGATATCTATCCTCCTGCGTAATAGCGACTACAACATCAACGGGGTATTGGCTGGTGTCATGATTTGCATCTTCTGCAGGGAGGTGAAGAAAGTGTGGGGGAAATACAGAAATGGCTAACGTAACCCAGGAATCGCTGGCCGCCCGTATCGAGGAACTGGAGTCGGGGCCGCGCTCGCTGAAGGAGGATTACCAGTTGTGCGCATTCAGGACTTTGCTCAGCTACATGCGTACTTGCCCTCACACATACGGGCGTATTTACACCACCAATTGCTGTTCAATGTGCGGGGAGAAACTAAGCAATGGCTAAGACAGCAGCAGAGCGCAAAGCAGCGCAGCGCGCCCGCCAGGCTGAAGCCGGTGAACGCAAGCTGGAGCTGGTGCTCGACGAGCAGGAAATGGAGATGCTGGCGCGGAACTGCGCCGGGCGTCGACCAGGGCGCGACCCATACGAACTGAGCGAGTACATTGCTCTGCTGATCCGCCAGGATGATGCCCGGGTGCGTGGCCGCATCAAAGCTATCAGCGCCAACCAGTGCGGCAAGTGCGGCGACATGCTGCCGGTGAAGTCCTGCCCGTGCGCCGGTGATTCGGCTTGCTGGGTAACGCAGGGCTGGCATGAAACGAAACTTGCGGTGTGACAGGTCACAGCGTATTGACTAAATCCTCACATGATTATACTGTTTAAATGTACAGTATTTTTATGTGAGGTTCCATATGGGCTTTCCATTTCCGGCAACAGACTACGCAGAATCCCGCCTTACCATCACCAGCATGTGCGGCTACGACGGCAACTGTCGTACCATCGAGACGTCGGCGGGCTACGCAATCATCAACGTTTCCCTCAAACCACATCCGGGTGATATCGTGCTGATTTCGTATTGCGGCCGCACGGAATTCGCGGTCGTTCAGGGAAAGGCGCTGATCACTCCTGACGGTGAAGCACTGGAAGGCGAGGCGCTGGACGACACGACGGTGCACGGCGTGGTGACCCACTTCCTGAATCGCGCAGGCAATCAACGGCCAGACCCGATACCAGTCATGTAACATCTGCGCGGGCGTGATAGTATCACCTGCATGGTAATGAAATTACTCAGGTGGTAATGATGCCCGCGACACCAAAAACCCACAAACGCAAATCAACGCAATATAAGCCTCTTACAGCGATGCAGGAGGCTTACTGCCAGTCCTACATTAAGACACCTGAAAATCAGTCTCAGGCGGCGATTGACGCAGGATTTTCGCCTAATACGGCAGCGGTCAAAGCCAGCGTGATGATGCGAGATGAAAGAATCCAGAAACGAATCGCTGAACTGATGGAGGAACGCAACAAGCGCATGCGCGTCAGCGCTGATTACGTCCTCATGCGCCTGGTGGAAATCGACCAGATGGATGTGCTGGATATCCTGAACGACGACGGCAGCCTGAAACCGATCCGCGATTGGCCGAAAATCTGGCGTACCACGCTCAGCGGATTCGACCTGTCCTCAACCATCATGAACATGAACGAGGATTCGATAGAGACCATCCTCAAAAAAATCAAATGGCCGGACAAGGTGAAGAACCTGGAGCTTATCGGTAAGCACGTCGACGTCAACGCGTTCAAAGAGCGCCTGGAGGTTTCCGGTACCGTCACCATTGCCGACCGTATGGCCGCCGCGCGCCGTCGCGTCAAAGAGCAGGCTGGTGGTGAAGAATGACAAATAAACCGGAAGCTTCATATGAAGAGCAGCTGATAGAGGACATTGCTGGTTTTACTCATGATCCACTTAGGTATGCCAGATATTCATTTCCATGGGGTGAGCAGGGGACTGAACTTGAGCACGCTGTTGGTCCACGCACATGGCAAGCAGAAGCCTTCGCAGAGATAAGAGACCATCTCCAAAATCCCGCTACTAGGCATGAGCCTTGTCTGATAGCTCGCGCGTCAGGACATGGAATTGGGAAGGCATTGAGGCCTGATGATGTTGTCCCTACGCCATTAGGGATGAGACGCGTTTCTGATATCAGGGCTGGAGATCTCCTTTTCGGTGAGAATGGTAGCGCTGTTCAGGTGCTTGGCACTCGGGATTATGACATGTGCCCATTTTATCGAGTGACCTTCTCTGATGGCACGGCAGTAGATGTGTCATCTGGGCATCTGTGGAAGGTCCGAGGAAGAAACTCAAGAAGAACTGGATCTGGAGAATGGGAGGTATTGGAGACGATCGACATTCTTGAGCGCGGTGTTAAGCGCCGAAATGGCACATCCATGGCGAGGCAGTGGGAGATTCCTGCATCCCCTCGTGTTATTTACCCATCAATGACGCTTCCTGTTGACCCTTATACCTATGGGGTATGGCTTGGCGATGGTGATAAGGCAGGCGGTAGGATTACAAATATTGATCCTGAGGTGTGGGAAAATATCGCTTATGCGACACGGGTTCACGGTAAAACCAGAACGGCCATCGGCCTCAAAGTGGATCTAGTTAATGCTGGCCTGCTTGGATGTACCACATATAACGCCAGCGTTGATCGTCGATACATTGAGTCTGAGCAGCGACTGCAAGTTCTTCAGGGTCTTCTCGATACAGATGGTTGGGTTGAAAAGTCGTGTGGTGGTGCAGCTTTTGCGTCTGCATCAAGGCAACTCACCAGAGATGTTATCGAAATTGCTCGATCACTTGGACTGCGCGCGCGAAACGAAAAGTTTAAGCCGAATAAATTTGCAGGCAGTTGGTCGACCCATATCACCTGGGACGGAGAAACTCGGTTATTCAGAATAGACAGGAAGCAGCAGGCATTAGTGGCCGCTGAGAAGCGGTACACCACAAAGTGGATTGAAAGTATTGAGCCGGCAGTAGCAGGGCCTGGCATTTGCTTTGAGGTTGACGGGGGTATTTTCCTGGCTCGTGATTATATCGTCACACATAACAGTGCATTCATCTCGATGCTGATCAACTGGGGCATGTCCACCTGCGAGGACTGCAAGGTGGTGGTGACCGCCAACACCGACAACCAGCTGCGCACAAAGACCTGGCCGGAAATCATCAAATGGTCGAATCTGGCTATCACGAAAGAGTGGTTCACCTGCACCGCCACGGCGATGTACAGCAACGATCCTGGCCACGATAAACGCTGGCGCGCTGACGCAATCCCGTGGTCTGAGCACAACACAGAGGCGTTCGCCGGGCTGCACAACGAGCGCAAGCGCATCATCGTGGTATTCGACGAAGCGTCCAATATTGCAGATCTGGTGTGGGAGGTTGCCGAGGGGGCGCTGACGGACGAAGACACGGAAATCATCTGGGTGGCGTTCGGGAACCCGACGCGTAACACCGGGCGTTTCCGCGAATGCTTCCGCAAATATAAACACCGCTGGAAGTGCGCGCAGATTGACAGCCGCACCGTGGAAGGAACGAACAAGCAGCAACTCCAGAAATGGGTGGATGACTACGGCGAGGACAGCGACTTCGTGAAGGTCCGTGTGCGGGGGATCTTCCCTGACGCGTCAGAACTGCAGTTTATCCCGACCGGCCTCACTGACGAGGCAATGAAGCGCGTGGTGACCGCTGCGCAGGTGTCGCACGCACCGGTGATTATCGGCGTCGACCCGGCATATTCAGGCGTGGATGACGCGGTGATATACCTGCGGCAGGGGCTGCACAGCAAAGTGCTCTGGACCGGCAACAAGACCACCGACGATCTGATAATGGCGAAGCGCATAGCTGACTTTGAGGACCAGTACCAGGCTGACGCGGTGTTTATCGACTTCGGCTACGGTACCGGGCTGAAGTCCATCGGTGACGGCTGGGGCCGGACGTGGCAGTTAATCCCGTTCGGCGGCGGATCAACCGACCCGCAGATGCTCAACAAACGCGGCGAGATGTTCAACAGCTGCAAAACGTGGCTGAAGCTGGGCGGCGCGCTGGATGACCAGGAGACGGCTGATGACCTGTCGGCGGCAGAGTACAAAGTCAGGGTAGACGGAAAGATCGTCATTGAGCCGAAGGAAGATATCAAAGAGCGTTTAGGACGCTCGCCGGGTAAGGGTGACGCGCTGCTGCTGACGTTTGCTTTCCCGGTTACGAAGCGCCTGCGCATGCCAGGGCAGGAGAGCCAGCAGGGGAAAGCGGTAACAGAATATGACCCATGGAAATAACAAAGCCCGTATTAGCGGGCCTTCGTATAAGGGAGTTTTATTATTCCAGGTCCATCATTGCAGCCTTCCATTTTCATGATTCTCTTTACTCTCTCAATAACATCTTCCCGCGCTTCCGCATCAAGTTCTACGGCCTCCTTTGCGGTAAATATGATTGCTTCCATGTGGGACCGAATGCCTATAGGGAGTTGATCGGGATTGATATTGGCTATCTCTATCACATCCTCTCCATTCAGTTCATCTGCTGTCTTACCTTTGAAAGTTATCATGGCGACCTCGTGATATAGGGTTCACCCAGTATACACAATGCCCGCTCATCGGCGGGCTGAATGTGACATGTCACGGCGTTATTTAACTAGCGATGCTGCGTACTCAATAAGGTAGAGCTTTGGCGCGATCCAAATCTTCAGCCAGTCAAAATTAAACCAGAAACATATGAACAAAATTAAACCAGCAACACCTCCAAAAATTGTCCACAAAATACAAATGGTATCGCCTACGTCGTCAAGAGGTCCATTAGCTACCTTTTTTATCGCTTTAACAGATGACCATGCGTAGAAGGAAAGAAATGCCAGAATAAACGCCTGAAAGAGCGCAGATGAAGCAGCGTTCCAAAGAAGTAGCTGATGCACTACATCAGGAATTTGGGCCTGGCTAAAGCTAACGGCTGAATCTATTCCATTGCTGGCCTTTTGCAGCAGGTCCACAAGAATTTTATTCGCTTGTTCGTTCATAATCTCACCTTAAAAAAATGCCCGGACGAACCGGGCGAATAATCAACGGAGTGCCTTCCTTGGCGGGTGATACAGGGTTTACAGCGCAACGTCATCGGAATGGCGTTCTGCTGTAAAAAGGGCGGTGGTCAGAAGTGGGAGCAACTGCCACCGCCAAAGCTACACAGCAATGGTACTGGTACTACGGGTATCACGGTCCTAAGGCGTGATTGGGTTGTGGTGGCCGGCGCTGATCTCCGGCTTGCTGTAAATGCATTGCTTAGCTTGAGCACTCATTTCCTTGAAAGGCTTCGTGTCAGTGTGTCCAGCAGATTCAGCGGACCATAGCCGCGCATCAGCCTGCGCATTCACCACAACATTGAAAGCACTTTTGTGGGCGCGGGAAAGGAATCGAACCTTTCTTCGGTGGGAATAACCCACGCGTCAACCAATGCACCACCGACACCCCAAAAATGCTCTCATCGTTATGGCCTCGTCTCTTCCGAGGTGTCACACCGAACTGCCACGATGGTGAGTCGTCATGTCCGTGCATACAGAAACACTGACTTGCACATTCCGGCTACCCGCTCGGGGGTAAGGAAACCAAGGAACCCCGTCGGACCGCTGCGGCACATGTGCCATATACCGTACTGCTCACACCTGGAAGCGCACTCACCAGTTTGATTTAGCGACAAGACCTCACAGAACCGATATCGAAGTGCGCTTTCATGTTGTGTTACCTGAAGGGTAATAATTGCACGGCATTCTGTCAATACACTACGTAAAATAATCCGTATATGGTTAAATTGGTAATAATTTAATCGTGTGTGAGGTTATCGCTATGTGTATCGGCAGCAAGCCATCAGTGCCAGCGGCACCAGAAGTCCAGGCCGCACCTCAGGAGCAGGACGCCGCTGTGGTCAGTGCCCGCGATGACGAAGAGCGCCGCCGCCGCGCAGCAGCAGGCACCAAATCGACAATGCTGACTGGCGCCCAGGGCGACACCTCCGCAGCCAACACCAGCGGTAAAACGCTGCTCGGTCAGTAACGGAGCGCGCAGAGATGGCGGAAACCGAAAAAGAGCGGCTGCTGAAGCAGCTCGCACAGCTGAAGAATGAGCGCACATCGTTCGAGCCGCACTGGCGCGACCTGAGCGACTTTATCAATCCGCGCGGTTCCCGCTTCCTGACGTCTGACGTTAACCGTGACGATCGCCGAAACACCAAGATTGTTGACCCGACCGGCTCAATGGCGCAGCGCATTCTGTCCAGCGGCATGATGTCCGGCATCACCAGCCCGGCCCGTCCGTGGTTCAAGCTGGCTACGCCTGACCCTGACATGATGGATTACGGCCCGGTGAAAATCTGGCTGGAAGTCGTGCAGCGCCGCATGAACGAAGTGTTCAACAAGTCGAATCTGTACCAGTCGCTGCCTGTCATGTACGCCAGCCTGGGTACTTTCGGCACCGCCGCTATGGCTGTGCTGGAAGATGACCAGGACGTGATCCGCACAATGCCTTTCCCGATTGGCAGCTACTACCTGGCGAACAGCCCGCGCGGCAGCGTCGACACCTCTTTCCGCCAGTTCTCCATGACCGTGCGCCAGCTGGTGCAGGAATTCGGCCTGGAAAACGTCAGCTCATCCGTTAAAGGCCAGTGGGAAAACGGCACGTATGAAGCGTGGATCGAGGTTAACCACTGCATCACCCCAAATATCAACCGCGACAGCGGCAAGATGGACAGCAAGAACAAGCCTTTCCGCTCTGTGTACTTCGAGAGCGGCGGTGACTCAGACAAGCTTCTGCGTGAATCTGGTTTCGATGAATTCCCTATCCTGGCGCCGCGCTGGGAAGTTAACGGCGAAGACGTTTACGCATCATCCTGCCCTGGCATGCTGGCACTCGGCCAGGTTAAAGCCCTGCAGGTTGAGCAGAAGCGCAAAGCTCAGCTGATCGACAAGGCAACTAATCCGCCTATGGTTGCGCCGACATCGCTGAAGAATCAGCGCGTTTCTCTGCTGCCTGGTGACGTGACGTATCTCGACGTGCTGAGCGGGCAGGACGGTTTCAAGCCTGCTTACCTGGTCAACCCGAACACCGCCGACCTGCTGGCTGACATTCAGGACACCCGCCAGACCATCAACAGCGCCTACTTCGTCGACCTCTTCATGATGCTGCAGAACATCAACACCCGCTCTATGCCGGTGGAAGCAGTGATCGAGATGAAGGAAGAGAAGCTGCTGATGCTAGGCCCGGTGCTCGAGCGCCTGAATGACGAAGCGCTCAATCCGCTTATCGACCGCGTGTTCTCCATTATGGCGCGCAAGAACATGCTTCCGCCTCCGCCTGACGTTATGCAGGGCATGCCGCTGCGCATCGAATACATCTCCGTGATGGCGCAGGCGCAGAAATCTATCGGCCTCACAAGCCTGTCGCAGACCGTTGGCTTTATCGGCCAGCTCGCACAGTTCAAACCTGAAGCGCTCGACAAGCTCGACGTGGATCAGGCTATCGACGCGTTCTCAGAAATGTCAGGCGTATCGCCGACCGTCATCGTTCCGCAGGAGCAGGTGCAGGGCATTCGCGAAGAGCGCGCCAAACAGGCTCAGCAGGCGCAGGCCATGCAGATGGGTATGGCAGCAGCGCAGGGCGCCAAGACGCTCAGCGAGGCGCAGACCACTGACCCAAGCGCCCTTACCGCTCTCACTAACGCAGCAGGAGCGGCGCAGCAATGAAGGACTTAGATGAAGAAGAGTTGCGCATCCAGAACGAGCGGAAGAAGCACGATCTGGAACAGCGGGAGAAGGACGACATCAGGTTCGTAATGGATAGCGAGCAGGGCCGCCGCGTCGTCTGGTCACTGCTGGAGAAAGGCCAGGTGTTCGGAGCCTGCTTCAACGTAGACCCGCACATCACAGCATTCAACGAAGGGCAGCGCAACCTGGCGCTGGTTCTGCTTCAGCGCGTCATGACGCACTGCCCGGATCAGTATCTGAAGATGGCCGCAGAGGCCAGTGAACAGGAGTAACCATGAATTTATTTGAACGTTTGCTGCATCGCCGTCTTTGCAATGAGCAACCTGCTGATGGTGGCGCTGCACCGGCACCTTCTGAGCCATCCGCACCTGCTGCTGACCCGGCAAAACCAGAAGGCGATAAGCAACAGCCTGGCGCTGAAGGCGACAAGCCTCAGGAAGACAAACCCGCTGATGGTGATAAGCCAGCGGAGGAGTCAGATGACGAAAAGCAGAAGCAGGAAGGTGCGCCGGAGAAATATGAATTTACCGCTGGCGAAGGCGTAGAGCTTGACACCGAAGCGCTGAAGGACTTTGAACCTGTTGCCCGCGAGCTGAACCTGACCAATGAGCAGGCTCAGAAGCTGGTGGACGCGTACCCGAAAATTTTGGCCGGTGTGCAGCAGCGTCAGGCAGAAGCCTGGCAGGCGCAGACAGAACAGTGGGCAGCCGACGTGAAGGCTGACAAAGAGATCGGCGGCGACAAGCTGACCGCAAACCTCAGCGCTGCGCAGCGTGCACTTGAGCAATTCGGCGATCCAGAACTGAAAGAATACCTGGACTCAACCGGTCTGGGTAATCACCCGGCGCTTGTTAAAGCGTTTATCAAAGTCGGCAAGGCAATGTCAGAAGACAAGGTTGTCACCGGCGGTCATGAAAGCGGCGGCAGTGACCTTATCTCCGCCTTCTATCCCAAAAAGTGAGGTATGAAAAATGGCTTTAATCGGTCAAACTCTGCCATCGTTGCTTGACATCTACAATCGTACTGACAAGAACGGGCGAATCGCGCGCATCGTGGAGCAGTTGGCTAAAACCAACGACATCCTGACCGATGCGATCTATGTGCCGTGTAACGACGGCTCTAAGCACAAAACCACCATCCGCGCAGGTATTCCTGAGCCGGTATGGCGCCGCTATAACCAGGGCGTTCAGCCAACCAAAACCCAGACCGTACCAGTGACCGACACCACCGGTATGTTGTACGACCTGGGATTTGTTGATAAGGCTCTGGCTGACCGCTCTAACAACGCCGCAGCGTTCCGTGTTTCCGAAAACATGGGCAAGCTGCAGGGCTTCAACAACAAAGTCGCCCGCTACGCTATCTACGGCAACACCGATGCAGAGCCTGAAGCTTTCATGGGTCTGGCGCCGCGCTTCAACACGCTTAGCACCAGCAAAGCTGCAAGTGCAGAAAACGTATTCAGCGCCGGTGGTAGCGGCTCTACCAATACATCCATCTGGTTTATGTCATGGGGTGAGAACACTGCTCACATGATCTATCCAGAAGGCATGGTTGCTGGCTTCCAGCATGAAGACCTTGGTGACGACCTGGTAAGTGACGGTAACGGCGGCCAGTTCCGTGCGTATCGTGACGAATTCAAGTGGGATCTGGGTCTGAGCGTGCGTGACTGGCGTTCAATTTCCCGCATCTGCAACATCGATGTGACCACGCTGACCAAAGATGCATCAACTGGTGCTGACCTGATCAGCATGATGGTGGATGCATATTATGCCCGCGACGTGGCAATGCTGGGTGATGGCAAAGAAGTTATCTATGCCAACAAAACCATCCACGCATGGCTGCACAAACAGGCTATGAATGCCAAAAACGTGAACCTTACCATCGAAGAGTACGGCGGTAAGAAGATCGTTTCCTTCCTGGGCATTCCTATCCGTCGTGTGGATGCAATCCTCAACACTGAATCTGCCGTAACGGCGTAAGGAGAGAGAATCATGTTGCTTGATCAACAGGCTTTGTTCTCCGCGGCTCAGGCCATTACGGCCACCGCGGCATCAACCAACGTTATTGACACTGGCTCCAGTAAGGATGTCGGTAAATATGGCGATATCCCGCTGCTGATTCAGGTTGTTGAGGCATTCAACACTCTGACCAGCCTGACCGTAACGGTGCAGACCGATGACAACTCGTCTTTCAGCTCTGCAACTGATGTGATCTCAATGGTCATTCCTCTGGCATCCCTGACCGTTGGTTACAAAACGCCGGTCATTACGCTGCCGATGAAGCTGGAGCGCTACATCCGACTTAACTACACCGTCACCGGTACCGCGCCGACCACTGGCAAAGTAACCGCTGGCATTGTTGGCGGGGTGCAGACCAATGTCTAAATATCGCGTCAAAGAACGTTCCTTCATTAACGGCAAGCTCTGCGAGCCTGGCGATATTGTGGAGTTTTCCGGGCAGGCTGGAAAAAACCTCATCCCTCACAAAGAAGGTGATGTCGTGGTGAAGGAAGAGGATCTGCCAACCAATGAAGAGCTTCAGGAACTGGACCAGCTTCGTACCATTTACGAAGAGATGTTCGGCGAAGCTCCGCATAAAAACACCAGCGCAAAAACTCTCAAAGAGAAGATTGACGCCCGGCGTAAAGAACTGGGCGTGTAAGCGCTCAATAAAGTGCTAAAAGCCGGGGCCATTCGGCCCCGCTTTTCTATGCGGAGACCTGAGAATGAAAACTGTAAACATGAAAACAGGCACCGACTCATTCGTTGGTGAAGATGGAAAGCCAGAAACCAAAGATCAGTATCCGTGGGGGCTGCGCATCACGCTGGATAATGAATCTCTGCAGCGTCTCGGCCTGAATGCAAAATCACTGCCAGCGGTAGGTGATAGCGTTTCAGTTATGGCAATGGCTAACGTATGTTCTGTGTCTACCCGCACCACAGATCACGGTGAAGACAACTATGTTGAGCTGCAGATCACCGATATTGGCCTGGCTCCACAGAAGCGTGATGATGCCAAAGAGTTGAAAGATGCTTTCTACCCAGGCGGGGAGGACGATTAATGGCCTCCGTTATCGAGATCTGCAACCGCGCGCTGAGCAATATCGGCAACAGCCGCAGCATTAACAACCTGAACGAGGCCAGCAAGGAAGCCGATCAGTGCTCCCTTCATTTCGATGCGTGCCGCGATGCTGCGCTGGCTGACTTCGACTGGAACTTTGCCACTAAACGCCTGGCGCTGGCCGACACCAACAATCCTCCGCCTGACTGGCAATACGCCTACCAGTACCCGACTGACTGCGTGCGCATCACCGAAATTATGGTGCCCGGTATCCGTAATCCGACGGCAGCAATGCGCATCAACTATGAGGTCGGGTCCAACGCGGACGGTACCGGAAAGCTGATCTACACAGACCAGCCTCAGGCGTGGCTGAAGTACATTGCTCGCGTCACTGAAGTGAACATGTTCGATCCAATTTTCATGGAGGCGCTGTCCTGGCGCCTGGCCGCCGCCATCAATATGCCGCTCACCGGCAGCGCAGATCTCGGTAACAACGCACTGAACATGTACCAAAGGGTCATCCTGAGCGCTGGCTCGCACAGCCAGAGCGAATCTCAGGAGCCGCAGCCACCAGTCGATGAGTTTACAGCAGCGAGGTTGTCATAATGGCTATCAGCTGGATACAGCCGAGCTTTGCCGGTGGTGAGATTGGCCCGTCACTGTACGGGCGCATCGATATGTCGAAGTATCAGGTTGCGCTGCGCAAGTGCGATAACTTCATAGTCCGCCAGTATGGTGGGGTTGAGAATCGCCCGGGAACGCGCTTCGTCGGCGAAGCAAAATATTCGAACAAAAAATGCCGCCTTATCCCTTTCCAGTTCTCGACCGTTCAGACCTATGCGCTGGAGTTCGGCGACGGTTACATGAGGGTTATCAAAGACGGCGCGTATGTGCTGAACAGCAGCAATGTAATCTACGAACTGGCTATGCCGTATGCAGAAGCCGACCTGTTCCGCATTAAATTCACGCAGAGCGCCGATGTTCTTACGCTGGTGCATCCAGCATACCCGCCGAAGGAGCTGCGCCGGTACGCGCACGATAACTGGCAGATCGTCGACGTGACCACCAAAAACGGCCCGTTCGAAGATATCAACGTTGATGAGTCAGTGAAGGTCTACGCCAGCGCCAGCACCGGCACAATTACGTTGACGGCCAGCTCTGCCATCTTTGGCGCTGAGCAGGTAGGTAAGCTCTTTTATCTTGAGCAGCCTGCGGTAGATTCCGTTCCTGTCTGGGAGACCAGTAAAACCACGGCTATCAACGACGTCCGCCGCGCTGACAGCAACTACTACCGGGCCAACACCGCAGGGAAGACCGGCACTCTTCGCCCTTCGCATACTGAAGGCATGTCCTGGGATGGCTGGGGTGGTGCCGGGGATAGCGATACAGGCATCCAGTGGGAATACTTGCACAGCGGTTTCGGTATTGTTCGTATCACGGCTGCGTCCGGCACTACCGCCACCGCTACGGTGATCAGCTACATCCCATCTCAGGTTGTCGGATCTGCCAATGGCAGCTACAAATGGGCAAAATACGCATGGAACAGCGTCAACGGCTACCCGAGCACTGTCGTCTATTATCAGCAGCGCCTGTATTTCGCCGCGTCCACCGCGTACCCACAAACCATCTGGGCAAGTAGAACCGGCGACTATAAAGACTTCGGCAAGAACAACCCTATTCAGGATGACGATCGCATCATCTACACCTACGCCGGGCGTCAGGTAAATGAGATCCGCCATCTTATTGATGTTGGCAGTCTGGTCGCGCTGACGTCTGGCGGGGAATATACGATATCCGGAGACCAGAATAAGGTTCTCACGCCGTCGGCGTTCTCATTCAGCTCTCAGGGCAATAACGGGTCCAGTAATGTGCCGCCTATCTCCGTTGCCAACATCGCGCTTTTCATCCAGGAGAAGGGCAGCGTGGTACGCGATCTGGCCTACTCCTTCGACGTCGACGGGTACCAGGGTACCGACCTTACCATACTGGCAAACCACCTGTTCCAGAAGCGCAGCATTGTCGACTGGTCATTCTGCATCGTGCCTTACAGCAGCGCGTTCTGTATCCGCGACGACGGCAAACTGCTGGTATTGACCTATCTACGTGATCAGCAGGTTTTCGCCTGGGCACCACAGTCCAGCACCGGGAAGTACGAAAGCACCTGCTCTATCAGCGAAGGCAGCGAGGACGCTGTTTACTTCGTGGTAAACCGTACCATCAACGGACAGACGAAACGTTACATTGAGCGCCTTTCAAGCCGCCTGTTTACCAGTGACGAAGATGCTTTCTTTGTCGACTGCGGTCTGAGCTATGACGGACGTAACACATCATCCAGGACGATGACCATCAGCGGCGGCACTGGCGACTGGAGCTACCAGGTAGACTACCCGGTTACGATTAGCGGCGGGGCTTATTTCGTAAGCACGGACGTTGACGCGCAGATCCAGTTCCCGTACTCAGAAACTGATCCTGACACTGGATCGGTGGTGGCGAAAGAGTTACGCGGCGATATTGTTTCGGTAACCAGCAGCACGGCGGTGGTTGTGCGCTTTAACCGTAACGTTCCTACAGTACTGCGCAGCGCGGCCACTACTAACTGGCAAATGGCTCGCCAGACGTTCGGCGGCCTGTCACACCTCGAAGGTCAGACAGTAAACATCCTCTCAGATGCCAGCGTGGAGCCGCAGAAAACCGTCTCTGGTGGTGCTGTCACGCTGGAATCACCCGGAGCGGTGGTGCATATCGGGCTGCCTATCACAGCGGAATTCGAAACGCTGGACATCAACATCAACGGGCAGGAAACGCTGCTGGATAAAAAACAGGTTATCCCGACCGTCACGATGGTGGTAAACGCCAGTCGCGGAATCTGGGCAGCCACGCCGGGAGGAGAATGGTATGAGTATCCTCAGCGTGAGGATGAGTTTTATGACGATCCAGTTAAAGATGCGACGGGAAAAATCGAAGTCAATTTAGACAGCAACTGGGATAAAAACGGGCGCGTTAAAGTGCGACAGCAAGATCCGCTTCCACTCTCTGTTCTGGCTGTCATCCCTCGCCTTACTGTGGGAGGGAAATGATGATTAAAGCTCAGATCTTGCCCGCCACCACAGAGCATATCGAAGCCATGCTGCCGCATGTACGCCAGGCTGACGTTGATGAATTTCTGGCGACAAACGGCTGGAGCCCGCGACGCGTGCTTGAAACCGGGCTGCGCACTTCAACATTCTGCTGCGCGGGATTGGTCAACGGCGAGGTGGTAACTATCTTCGGTGTGGCACCAGCATCCATGATCGGCGGCAGCGGCATTCCCTGGCTGGTAGGCACTGACGCGCTGGAGAAATACCAGCGCACTTTCCTGCGCCGGTGCGGGAAAGTGGTCAATGCAATGCTGACAGTTTACCCGTATCTTGAAAATTACGTTGATGCCCGCAACCACGTCGCGCGCGTATGGCTGCACTGGCTGGGGTTCACCATTGAGGATCCGAAGCCATATGGCATCCACAATCTCCCCTTCCACCGTTTCCACATGGAGAGAAAATAATGTGTAGCCCAGCTATTGCACTGGTCGCAGTCACGGTAGCCTCTGCTGCTGCCAGCGCGTACAGTCAGAACCAGCAGGCAAAATATACTTCTGCTGTAGCTGAGAAGAACGCAGATATTGCTGAAGCTCAGGCGCAGGATTCAATCAACCGAGGTAATGCTCAGGCTGATGAGATTCGCCGCCGTAACCGTCAGGCTGCTGGGACCCAGGCCGCAACAATGGGTGCGACAGGCGCAGAGCTTTCCACGGGCAACGCTCTGGATATCTTCGGAGATACGGCACAATTCGGCACCCTGGATGCTCTGACCACTGTCAACAACGCTCAGCGTGAGGCTTATGGCTATCAGGTGCAGGGCAGTAATTATCAGTCTCAGGCTAATGCAACTCGCAGCGCGAACAGTGCCGCACTAACCCAGACGCTGCTTACAACCCCGTTGAAAGCATATGGCGCGTATCAGATGGGCGGCGGCACATGGTCGCCATTCACCCAGAAAGCAGCTCCTATCAGCGCTGCTGTCGGCACGCCAACCGGCCGATAAGGAGATATCATGCCAACAGTACCAACTGTAAACGGTCGTCAGGTAGAAAGCAGGGGATTTCAGTCACCTGGTCTTCAGGCGTTCGATACGCCTCAAACTGCTGATGTGCTTGGTCAGGCCGCAGAGCAATACGCTGGCACCTTCGCTCAGGCCAAGCAGCGCGCGGATGTTGCGCAGGCGCAGGACGCATCCCTGCAACTCAGCCAGATTTCCAGCGATCTGTTGACGAACCCTGATACCGGACTGCTCAACTTGCAGGGTAAAAATGCACTCGGCAAGGGGCAGGAGTACACCCAGCAGTTTGATGCTCAGGCAGAGCAGATTGCCATGACGCTGCCTGATGGCGCGCGTGCAGGCTTCATGCAGCAGGCGCAGCAAATGCGAACCCAGTTCACGACGCAGGCCGGTCGCCACGAGATTAGCCAGCTGAATGCCTACGAAGAAGGGCAGTTTCAGGCGACGCTGGCGAACAACGGGAAACTGGCTGCAGCCGCATACGGCGATAATGCTAACTATGTGCTGTACAACCAGCAGACTTTCCAGCAAATCGACGACTACGGCGCTGCGCATGGCTGGAGCCCGGAACAGATTCAGGCGAAAAAGATTGAGTTCAAGGAGAAGGTCGCCGATGCTTCGCTGTCTCAATGGTCAGCCAATAATGCTATCGACTTCATTCACAGCAATGGTGAGCTGAGCGATACGGCAACAGGTTCCCGCCGTGCGGTATCGGAAGGAGGGAGTGGCGATAGCGCGCGTGGCATCCGCAATAACAACCCCGGAAACCTCGAGTACAGCAAAACTAACCCGTGGATTGGGCAGACAGGCGATGACGGCCGCTTTGCCAAATTCGAGACGCCGGAGCATGGCATCCGCGCGCTTGGCCGCAACCTGCTGTCTTACCAGCGCCAGGGCATCGATACCGTCAGTGACATCATCAACCGTTGGGCGCCTCCTTCAGACAATAACAACACCGATGCGTATATTAAAGCGGTATGCGCGCAGCTCGGCGTGACGGCAGATCAGCAACTTGATGCTTCAAACCCTGATACGCTTAAAGCGCTGTGTGCCGCTATTATCCATCACGAGAACGGCAGTCAGCCTTACACCGACCAGCAGCTTACCACGGGCGTCAGCGCGGCCATCGGTCTCTCTCAGTTGCCGACCAGCACCAAGCGATACACCGGCAACGCTGCATTCGATGCTGCATCCCCTGAGGCACAGGCAGCCTTCCTCCGCCAGGCAGAACAAATCCGCAAGCAGCAGCAGGCCGAGTATCGCACCAGCATCGACAGCCAGGTGCGCGACGCAACGGCGGCTTACATGCGCGGCGTCGATTTCCCCAATGCTCCAACACAAACAGACTTCATGGCTGCCTACGGCGTGCGCGAGGGTAATCTGCGATATACCGAATTTAAGAACACGCAGATTGCCGGGCAGTACATTGGCTCGTTCCGCAATATGCCGACGAGCAGCATAACGGCCTACGTTGACCAGCTGCGCCCCGGCACCGAAGAAACAGGCGAAGGCTATGCATCCCGCGCTGAATTGTTCGACCAGGTATCGGCGGCGGCCACGAAGGTGATCAGTCAGCGGCAGAATAATCCGTTCAATGCTGCGGTGGAGATTGGCGCCTATAAGCCGATCGCCAGCAACAACCCTAACGATATTACAGCCGAGGTGGCTAACCGTTTCTCTTCACAGGACAGCCTGCGCGCGCTGGGTATCAATGCGCCTATCCTGTCCAGTGAGGAGGCTGCGGCCCTGTCCGAGCAGGTGCGCGGCACCAAAGACGTCAACCAGACAATCAGCCTTCTGCAGAGCATGGGTGAAACGCTCTCGGCTCCGGCTATGCGCCAGGTTGCATCTGCCATTGCACCGAACAACACAGCGACAGCCTATTCTGCCCTGCTGCTGGGCACACCGGATAACCAGTACGACAACACCAGGCCGTCCATCGCCTACAGTCAGTTCATCGGCTACAAGCCGACCATGAACAAGTACGACGTATCGAAGGTGATCCTGGCAGGTGACCAGTTGCTCAATCCGACGAAGGCAATGAAAGATGCTGGTATAACTCCGGTGCAGTTGCCGAGCGAAGATAAGCTTAAGCGTGCTTTCGACGATCAGGTTGGGAATTCGTTTGCCAATAACCCGCAGGCTCGCCAGCTCAGCTACAACCTGTTCAAAGCCGCTTACGCCGGGATCGCTTATCAGTCCGGCGATGCCTCAATGACGCGTACTGATGCAGCCAACTCCGACGTAGTGGAAAAGGCAGCGCAGTACGCCACAGGAGGGGTATATAAGGGCTTTAATGGTGGCGATGTGGTTATGCCGTTCGGCATGGACAAATCCACTTTCAAGGACCGCTACACCGCATCTGCGCAGCAGGCGCTGAAAGATGCCGGGCTGAACGTCAACGCTGCATCAAACTTCACACCAGTCAACATTGGCAACAACCAGTATCGGCTGGTCAGCGGCAGCGGGCGCTGGGCGACGGATCCGAAAACCAATGAAGCTATCGTCGTGAGGGTTGAATAATGTCAGATGTATTTTCTCTGGCGCCGGAAGGCCAGGCGTGGACAGACGATAAAACAGCATCCAACCCTGCGCGGCCTGAAGACTACGAGCCTACATTCTTCCAGGGCTCAATTTCCGCGCCGGTGCGCGGCGTGGCGGAAGGTACTCTCGGCCTGGCTCAGTCTGCAGTTGGATTCAGCAAGCGCCTGATCAGCGATCCGGCATTCACCGCAGACATTGCGCCGACGGTCAATATCTTCCGCGTTATGTTTCCAGATGCCGACAAAGCGCTGAATGAAACATACGACACGATTGGCAAACAGTTGCAGGATGCTCGCGGGTATGTGAAGCCGGATGCTGGTAGCCAGGGCACCGCTGCCGAGGTTCTTTATGGCCTCGGTCAGTTCGTGCCAGCCATTGGTGCGACCATTGTCGGCGGCCCTGCGGTCGGTGCTGCTACGGCATTCAGCTCAACGTATGAACAGTCCTATCAGGATTTCAAAGGGAAGGGTGTAGACGAGTCGACGGCGCGCAACCTGGCAACGCAGCAGAGCCTCTTCAACGCGGCTGGGATGGCCCTGCCTGCTGCCGTCGGTACAACACTGGCAACGCGAATTGCCTCTGGCGTCGCAATCAACACCGGGTTCGGAGGCCTTAACCGTTACTCAGTCGGCGAAACTCTGGAGGAGAAAGGCTACACCGAGATGGCGAAGCAGTACCGTGTATTTGACGGTCAGGCGATGCTGGTGGATGCGGTGCTGGGCGGTGCATTTGGTGGTGCGCATCACCTGGCTGCGCGCAATGCTGACGTACCGCCACCGCCAGATGTTGAAGCACCGATCCCGGCGGCAGAGGTACAGAGTATTCCGGATAATTCTCCACAGCCTCAGGCTGAAGCTGCGTCACAACCTCAACCTTTGGGTGAGGGGCCTGCTGTGCCAGATGTTCCTCAGGTTACCTACGAATCTCGAATGGCTGAATTGCAGCAGAGTGCAGATCAGCTTTTGTCCCGTGGCGATCGGAAGGTGTGGCAGTCGGAAATTGCTAACGGCGAGCGTACCGTGGCAAAACTTGAGGCTCAGGATAAAGCCATTCGCGATGCCGCACCAACCGGAAGCGCTGGCGCTAACCGCCGATATTATGCAGAAAACAGGACGAAACTTGATGACATAGCCAGTCAACTTGCTACGGCCAGAGAGCGTTTGCAGAATGCGCGCGACACTCTTGCACCACATCAGCAGGGCGGTCAGTTTTATGAGGCCCGTGCTGACCTGTCCCGCATTCAGCAGGGCATCATTCCGGAAAGCATGCGCGGGCTTGTTCGTGAGACGTCTATTAAGCCAAGCGACATCGACGCAGCCCACGCACTAAATGAAGGGCTGTATTACGATCTGGAATCTGCCCCAGTGCTGCACGCCAGCAACGAGAGCATAAACAGCCATGTGGCTGCCATGGATGAAGCGTACCGGCAACTCAATGACGGGCAGCCCGTTAACGTCGGGATGATGGCGCGCGGTCTGGATGGTCCGGCGCGGCCCGGCATGCTGGAATCCGCAAACGAGCAGTACCATGCAATGCAGCAGGTTTTCGAAGAGAATGGTGTCAGGTATGAAACGCCGTCAGATCTGGCTGGCGAAGCTCCGGCGCCTCGCGCCGAAAGTGCATTCACTGCAGCAGACCAAACTGGCGGGCAGGTAAGTGTCGACCCAGACACCGGCCAGGCGATTTCATCCAACAGTTACGACCTGATGGCGGCGCGCGATATGGCGACCACCAATCCGGATCTGACAATTACGCACCCAGACACCGGGCAACCTGCGAAGCTCACTGATGTCCTGGCTGATTTTGATGAACAAATCCAGACCGTGCAAAACGAATCGAAAGTTTATTCCGTCGCCGCCGCGTGCTTCCTGAGGAACCCATAATGAAACAGGCATGTGTTGAAGCCATTGCGCAGACACTTGGTCGACAGCCAAAGGCTGACGAGCTGAAAGGTATTGAGGACCGTATCAAAGAAGCCGTGCGCCAGGTGCATAAAAAAAATGCCAGGGAAGGCAAGACTGGCATCCCGGATGCACAGACGTATATGGAGGCTGCCGACCTTGTTCGGCAGCGCGTTGTGCATGACGTCTATAAGAAGCGCCAGCGCGTCGCTCAGAACGCGATCGCCATCAGCAGGGTTACAGATACCCTCGATGCCAATATCCCGCCAGAACAGCAAACACCCGCAAATTTGCAGCAGTTTATCTTTGCCGGTCGGCGCACCACTGACGGTAAAGATATTGCCGTCACCTCTGCCGAAGAGTTGGCGACAGGCGCATATCAGGACTGGTCCCGCCAGCTCAGCGCTGAATTGCTCAAGGCCGGTGATGACGTCCGCAAATTCTTTGAGCAGAGCAAGGCACTCGGCGAGCAGCGCTTCCGCAGCCTGTTCGACCAGCAGGCGGCTAAGTCAGCGCAGTTCCAGATCCTGAAGGAGCTTTACGGCGAGGACACCGGGAACCCACAGGCGAAGAAAATCGCACAGGTCTGGAATGACGTTACCAGCCGGGCCAGACAGGAGATGAACGACAACGGGTTCGATATCGGCCTGCGCGACGACTGGCACCTGCCGTATGTGGATGATGCCGATTTTATTCGCAACGCCGGGCGTGATGAATGGCTGGCGTCGTTGCCGGTGGCAGAGCAGGCTAAAGCGCGTCTTTCTGGCCGCCAGCCTCCTATTGAATTCGCCCGTCAGGCATGGGTTGATGATGTTTACAACACCCAGGACCGCAGCAACTACGTTAATCCGGACGGCAGCCCGATGAATGACATCGAGTACCGCCAGGCGCTGGAGGCGATCTTTGAAACGAAGGCCACCGACGGGGCCAACAAAATAGACCCTGGCGCATTCATGGGCACCGGCGGGATAAAGAACCGTGGATCGCAGAGCAGGGTAATGGCTTTCAAGGATGCTCAGTCGCACTTTGCCTACATGGAGCGCTATACCCAGCAACCGGTGGCGGGCGTAATGATGTCTCACCTGCAGTCATCTTCCCGTGATCTGGGTGTCGTTAAAGCGTTCGGCCCGGACGCTGCCCGTAACTTTTCCCTGGTGCTTGACCGCGTATATCAGCGTGCAGTAACCGGCGGGAAGGAAGTCGGCAAGATGAACGATGAGCGCAAGATGGTTGAGCGCATGTTTAACTCAATGGCTGGACTTAACGGTGCGGCCACATCGAGCGTGTTCACGTCGGCGGTTGGCGGCCTGCGCAACCTGATGACCAGCGCCATGCTCGGCACCAGCGTACTGACGGCAACCAGCGATCAGGCGATCATGCGCGCCAATGCCCAGGCTCTTGGCTTTACCCGAGACGGCATGCGCCTGTCTGCAAACACCATTCGCAACCTGTTCAGCGGTGATGCCAAAAAGGCCAATGCCGAGCTCGGCCTGCTGGTGGATTCGCACGCTGCTGTCGTATCGAAGATGGGTGGATTCGACCTGTCTCGCGGCATAACCGGCTGGTTTGCAGAGAAGACCCTGAAGTGGTCCGGGCTGATCGCTATGGACCGCGCCAACAAAGCGGCGTTCGGCCTGCTGATGTACAAAAACATTGGCGAACTGACCCGCAAGTTTAAGACTCTGGACGACGTTAAGGGATCGGATAAAACCATCCTGGCGAGCAAAGGCTGGAGCAATGAGGATTGGGCTATCATGGCGGCCGCAGACCTTCAGCCAATGACCACCGCCGGGCA
Source organism: Enterobacter cloacae complex sp. P47BA (assembly GCF_014930485.1). Taxonomy (NCBI): domain Bacteria; kingdom Pseudomonadati; phylum Pseudomonadota; class Gammaproteobacteria; order Enterobacterales; family Enterobacteriaceae; genus Enterobacter; species Enterobacter cloacae complex sp. P47BA. The sequence goes on from NZ_JADBRF010000010.1 coordinate 124,818, forward strand.
TATGGGAATGACGCCTGATGCGATTTATGCCGTGCCTGATGAAGTGATCACCGGCATCATGGCGGACCGTATCGCGCAGGTGCGTGCAGGTAGTGATGCAGCGCTGGCCGCGCTTGGCGATATGCCACCAGAGCGCCTGAAGAAAATGAAAGAGGCGTTCGACGCAGAAGCAGAGCAGACCATCACGCGCATGGTACGTAACGCCAGAGCCGAAGCCGCTCAGAAACTGCTTGGTATAACGCATGGCGAGATGACCAGCGCCGTAACGACCGCTACCGGCCTGGACACCTACGCCCGCGATGATGCCGGGCAGCTGATCAAGAGCTTCATGCTCTTCAAAACAACGCCGTTTGCAGGTTTCCGCCAGCTCGTAAACAGGGCCAATGATCTTGATACGGTGCCTGCTCTTAAGTTTCTGGCGTCTTACATCGCTGGCACGACACTTGCCGGAATGTTCGCTAACCAGATGAACAGCCTGCTGACAGGGAATGACCCGCTGGATATGACAAAGCCAACGACATGGGTACAGGCCTTACTGAAGGGTGGCTCTTTCGGTATCTACGGCGATTTCCTGTTCCAGGACCATACCCAATATGGCTCAAGTATCGCGGCCACCATCGGTGGGCCGGTGCTGAGCTTTGCAGAACAGTTAACAAAACTGCTAATCACCAACCCGCAGAAGGCGCTGCAAGGGGAAGAAACCTCATTCGGTGCCGACGCACTGAAGACAGCCCGCATGATCACCCCATTCGCCAACCTCTGGTATGCTAAGGCCATCACCAATCACCTGATCCTGCAGCAGCTTCAGGAGATGGCGAACCCGGGATACAACGACAGGGTGAGGGACCGCGCTCAGCGGGAATTCAACACAACGAGTTGGTGGGAGCCTGGTCAAACAGCGCCGCGCCGTGCTCCAGATCTTGGAAAGGCGGTAGGGCAATGACGGAGATTTTAAAAAATATTGGGTTGATACTGTTCTGGTTTGCGGTCGTTGTGGTATGCGGCACGGCGTATGTTTGGGCAGTAATATTCGCTATCAGAAAAGGTTGGCTTGGTGAGACGTCTGCGAAGGTCGTTTACTTCGCGACCTTCGTCATTCTTGCTGCAATTGTATTTAATCTTCCATTGTTGTGACATGTCACGAGGCCGCTATGCGGCCTTTTATGTCGTTTCCTGCTTCAGTTTTTCCACACAGTAATCGAGATGCGTCTGCAGGTCCTTCATGGACATCTGCGAGCTGGTGACATAGTTCACCAGGGCAGTCAGCTCAGCCATCGGGCCATCAACATTAAAGCCATCGTCACCCAGCTGGCGCAGCAACGTCATCAGGTGCGATTCTTCAACAAGGGAGCGGACGCCTCCCGGCGTGTGTATGCGTTCGGCAAATCCTTTTTCCAGCGGGTGATGATACTGACGTTGCATCTCATGTTCTCCATGCAATTACTGTATGAATGTACAGTAGCAAAACTTTGAAACACTATCCAGTGGAGAAATGCGAATTACCTAATCGGTAATAAGTTACCTGTTTATCATTCAATCAATTCATATAAGGTTTTACAGGTAATAAACTGTCCAGATGATGCACGCGCGCCGGGCGCTGCTTTACTGGAGACAGGCCATGACGGTATCAACCGTAGTTGACCATAACGATTACACCGGGAACGGCGTTACGACATCCTTCCCGTATACCTTCCGCATTTTCAAAAAAACAGATCTCGCCGTATCGGTTGTGGACCTGAGCGAAAACATCACGGTGCTTGTGCTTGACACTGACTATACGGTGACGAATGCCGGAGGTTATAACGGCGGTAATGTTGTTCTAACCTCGCCGTTGGCGACCGGGTGGCAGATCTCAATTGCCCGCGGGCTTGAGCCCACTCAGGAAACTGATCTGCGCAACCAGGGCAAATTCTTTGCTGAGGTGCATGAAGATGCGTTCGATAAGCTGACGATGCTGATCCAGCAGGTTGGTACCAAGTTTGGGTTGGCGTTGCGAAAACCATCGACAATCGCTAACTGGTACGATGCGCTTGGGAACTACATCAGAAATCTGCATGACCCTCGTGACCCGCAGGACGCAGCCACAAAGAATTATGTGGACGTCAGCCTTGGGAAAACACTTCGTGTTCCAGAGCAAATACCTTCGCTGCCTGGCGCATCCGCCAGAGCAAACAAAATGCCTGCCTTTGACAGCGCGGGGAACCCTATTGTTGTCCTTCCTCCTTCCGGCTCCGCGTCTGAAGTTCTTTTGGAGCTGGCAAGCGCAGAGGATGGTAAGGGTGATGCTTTAATCGCTGTCAAGCAGCCGTATACAGGTGCTGTAGCGAGAACTCAGCATCAAAAGAATGCAGAGTTTATTTCTGTTGCAGATTTTGGAGCAGTTCCTGGCACTAATTGCTCATCGGCTTTCAATTTAGCAATTCAAGCGGCTAAAAATTCAATTGGTTCGTCTAAGCGTGTTCTTATCCCGGCAAGTACGGAAAAGTATTATGTTAAGGACGTAATACTTGATTCTGCCATTGAACTGTTCGGTGAAGGTAAGCTTTCAACTACGCTGGCCCCGGTAAACGATGGAGATATTTGCATCCGTGTAACCCATGAATTTTGTAAGTTAAGTGATTTCACTATACAGTCTAATTCAAATCCATCCTTGTCTACTGGCATATATATCGCTGCACCACTTTGCCAAGTAGTTAATTGTTCATTTGCATTCCTGCAATACTGCATTAATAGCCCCGGTGGATTTAGCGCTGCAGAATTGGATTTCCGGCACAACCGTTTTGCTGCTTCAAAATATGGTGTGGTATTAGGCGGAGGACAAATTAATACAAGATTCCTGATGAATACATTTTCAGCTTGCAAGTGCGGAGTGTTTATGACTGAGAACTCATCAAGCATAACAACATCTATAGAAGGTGTGAAGCTTATGGGTGATCTTTTCTATTCATGTGGTGACAACTCACTTGGCCTTGCTGGCATTGAAATTGTTGCATGTCGCTGGACATGGTTGACCGATGTAATGGTTGATCTATCAACAGGCGTTGCACTGCGTGGAACCAATACATCATACCTACAAATAACAAATGGGTATTATTCATCAAACGCATCAACAAACAAATCATGTGTAGTGTTACAGGGTAATTCACCTGAGTTTATGGCTATTGGTACAAAATTCTCAGATAGTCGTAACTGGGGATTGGAGATTAAGAAAACGGTGGATGGTTCTCCATCAAGAGTAAAAATTATTGATTGTATTTTCCAGAACAATGACATTGCATCAGGACAGAATGGTGACATTTCGGCTGATTCTGTAATTGGTGTTGAGGCTATCAGCTGTAGCTTCCTTAGCGTAAAAGCAACTGGTGTTTCTCTTTTTAACAACCAAACTGGCGGCTGCTCAATGACAACAAGATTCTGCCATTTTTACGGACAGGTATTCCTTGGGGATTCAAGCTGCAAGTTTTATCATTATGACTCTCCAACCCACCCTGATAAACAGAATGGTGTTGTGACCATCCCAAATGGTGCAACGTCAGTAACGACGCCTTTGACTATGATTAGTCTTGTCTCAGGCAGGCAGATATCATCCCCTGCAACGCCAGCAAGCTCCCCTGTAGCTGTTTCTGCAGCGGTATCTGGGTCTAATCTGTTATTTGTCAGGTCAGGAACAAGCGGAGACCTTACCGTGTCATTTGATGCTAAGTTAATACAAGTCTAAATAAAAACCCCGGCCATTTATGGGCGGGGTTCCTTTCACTTAATAACTTCCATGACCCATCCAGGAGGGTTTATGCTCATCCTTACAGGCTCGCCAATGGCTGATGAATTATACTTTTCGACTTGCTCACGCCAACCCGCATCTGGCAACGGATCAATCCGGAAATCGTAAACTGCCACTTTTATCAGTACCAATGCCGTGCATAAGTAACCAACATACATCATTTTTTTGCCAAGCCTTGAGAACGACAGCAGAATGATAGCGAACCAGAAGACACTGGTAATAACAAAATATCTTTGCCCGGCAGCGGTGAATTCAAATCCATGCCACTGAGGAATGGTCTGGCTAATCATTGGTTTTGCGAGCGCGAGGAAGAGCATTGTGAATGGGTAAATAACAATCGCCCACGCTCTCCAGTTAGACTTATACAAAGCCAGAACAAGTAAGCAGCACGAGATGATGACGATGAAGTCATTTACTCGATCCATTCTCCATAGCATCTCTATAACGCTGTCGCTTAGAGCAAAACCAGCGAACACCCTGGTAGACAGTATGTTTATAAATAACTGAAACGTTGCGCCAAGCTCTGTATGATTTCTCGATTCATTAAATGACATAGCAATGGTCATTAACTGAATCACACACACAACGATAAATAGCAAAACAAACCAGTCTATAGACTTAATGGCGTTTAACGTCCTGACAAAAATGTTATTCCCTGATGAATTTGCAATCATTCTCAGAGCCAGGACAGGAGCCATAAAGACAACAAATGGTCCACTAAGTCCAGCGATTATTAGCACGAAAGCGTCATGCGCCTTATCCAGTTTGCTTTCTGGTTTGTTTGCTATAAGCACCATGAACATCCACATTGATAAGTACCAATGGGTATTAGTTATGTTTGCATGAACCTCTTCAAGATGAGGCATTAGCACAACAAATAGAGCGATCAAAACCCGCGATGGAAGGCTATACATGCTGAGTCGGTTAGACAACAGGAACATAACCATAAAACATCTTATGGATATTCCGACAATGTTGTATAGCAGAGGGGCATAGTAGACAGGAACAGCAAGAGACAATGCGGCAACCAGCTTAGATATTGTCTGGTAGTATCCCTGCTGCGGTAGTATTAGAGAATGCAGTGGCCCTATAGTGTTTGCCTGGTGATACCAGATGGCACCGTCCTCAGCCCAAAACTGAGCATTGGTTATAATCTCAGGACGCCTTAACACAAAGATTAAAAAACAAAACAGAAATATAAACAGAAAATAAATGGTTCTGTTTGTTTGCAGGTAACTCATCAAATTATCCCTTCTTGATTATATATCTTGGCCGCTGCTTGACCTCTGTGTATATCCTTCCGACATACTCCCCAAGAACTCCAATCCCAATAAGCTGAACACCACCAAGAAAAAGGATGGAAACAAGAAGGGATGGATACCCGCGCACCGGGTTGCCGAATGCCATGGTGTCGACAATCATCCATGCGCCATACAGGAAAGCCATTCCTGCGACAGCGAGTCCAATATAGGTCCACATTCGAAGCGGGAAGGTAGAGAAGCTAGTAATGCCCTCCAGTGCCAGGTTCCATAGCTTCCAGCCGTTGAATTTGGTATTCCCGGCCACGCGCTCAGCGCGGGCATACTCAACGACATCAGTTCGGCCGCCAACCCAGCTCAGCACGCCTTTCATAAACAGGTTACGCTCAGGCATGAGCTTAATGTTTTCCACCACCTCGCGAGACATCAGGCGGAAGTCGCCAACGTTCTCTTCAATCTGCGGATTACTGATTTTGTTATGCAGCTTGTAGAACCATTCAGCAGTCTTGCGCTTAAGTCTGCCATCTGTTGATCGGTCTGTGCGCTTGGCCAGCACCATATCAGCGCCTTCCTGCCACTTCGCTATAAGGTGCGGGATGACTTCAATAGGGTCCTGAAGGTCTACATCAATCGGGATAATCGCGTCACCTGTGGCATGGTCAAGCCCGGCGAATAATGCAGGCTCTTTGCCGAAATTGCGCGTGAACGACAGCGGCTTGACGAGAGGGTCTGATATAGCAATCGAATTTATGATCGCCTCTGTCGCATCCTTACTTCCGTCATTGATGAAGACTATCTCTACTTCATATGGCTTAAGTTCTTCAAACTCTCTGACTGCTTTGTAGAAAATCGGTATCGCGTCCTCTTCATTGAAGACGGGGACGACCAGAGAAATCTTCATTTTTCTTCCCTAAAGACGATGTGTTTTGAATAAAAGAAACCGCATACCAGGCTTATCAGCGAGAATTCAACCAGAGTAATGATTGGGGCGATCTGATAGTAATCAGACAGCTTGCCGACAAGAACACTCATGAGCCCCATGAATCCGACAAACAGAAAGTACCCTTTTGCCCTGGGCTTTGCCTTGAATGTAAATGTTGCATTGGCGAAGAAGGAGAAGGTCACCGCTGTAGCGAAAGCAAGAAAGTTAGCGGCGGCCTGGTTGACAGAAAACATATAGACACCAGTAGCGAAGACAAACCAGTGAATAGCGGTATTGAAGACGCCAACTGTCAAATATTTTGAGAATAGTTTTAGCACACAGTATTCCGGGATAAAAAAATAAAATCAATATTATCACCTTTAGGGTAATTTTGCTAAGAGCATTCCGATCAAATTTAATCCACATATGGTTTATTGTGTATGATGAACTCACCAACTAAGGGGGTTCTTTATGCACATTAAACGGTGGTCACTATGTCAACCGCGCTGACAACGGAGTCACTCAATCAGGGTCTTAGCCTGGGTGCGCTGGCTTCTGTCGTCGTCGGTGTCCCTCCAGAGGTTGCGTTAGGTGCGCTTGCTGGTGCGGTAATTTTTGTTACCTCGGCAGTAGAGTATCCGATTAAGCGTCGGTTACTGCTGGCGTTCCTCAGCTACCTATGTGGAGTTCTCTTCTACAAAGCCACAGCGACATTGCTTATCGGAATAGCGAGCTGGATCCCGAAAATCACACCTGACTCTTTCGAGAAGGGAATTGTGTTTTCTGCTGGGGCGTTCGTTTCTTCTATCGTCGCTGTCCGCATTGGCATCTGGCTGTATCACCGTTCTGAAAATCCGCGCGACCTGATCCCGGGGAGAAAAGACGATGACCAGTCCTGAGCTCATCCTAAACGCCGCTATCTGCGGCGGCATTGCAATCCGAGTCTTGCTTTTTCGCCGTGACGGGTCACGCCATCGCTGGTGGGGTGGATGGCTCGCCTACATCCTGATCGTCGTGGCTGCCAGCGTTCCTATCCGGACTTTCTACGGGTACTACGTCAGCGCCGACTGGTCAGAAGTCATCATCAAGGCCGTGTTCCTGGCTGCGCTCATCAAGACAAAAGGGAACGTAGTGCAAATCTTCAAGATAACGAGGTCCCAGCATGGACATTAACCAATTCCAGCGTGCAGCTGGTATCAGTGAGGTGCTGGCCGCGCGCTGGTATCTGCATATCACCGCCGCCATGAAAGAGTTTGGCATCGATCAACCGCGGCACCAGGCGATGTTTATCGCGCAGGTTGGGCATGAGTCGACTGGTTTCACCAGGCTGCAGGAGAACTTTAACTACAGCGTTACCGGGCTGGCAGGATTCGTCCGTGCTGGCAGACTCACCCAGGGCCAGGCTAACGCGCTTGGCCGCCGTGCCGGTGAACCATCGTTACCGCTGGAGCGGCAGCGTGCGATCGCCAACCTGGTGTACAGCAAACGCATGGGAAATAACGGGCCGACTGATGGCTGGTTCTACCGCGGGCGCGGGCTTATCCAGATCACCGGCCTGAACAATTATCGCGACTGCGGCAACGGGCTCAAAGTTGAGCTGGTTAGCCAGCCTGAGCTGCTGGCGCAGGACGAATATGCGGCCCGCAGCGCGGCGTGGTTCTTCGCCACCAAAGGCTGCATGAAGTACACCGGTGACCTGGTGCGCGTCACGCAGATCATCAATGGCGGCCAAAACGGTATAGAAGACCGGCGCGCGCGATATATCACTGCCAGTAAGGTGCTGGCGGTATGATCTGGGCATTCGTCAAAGCGTATTGGAAACAGTTGCTTATCGTGGTGATGCTTGCTGCTCTGGTAATTGGCGGCAGAGTAGCCTGGAATGTGCACGGCAGCCGCCAGTACGATGCCGGGTATGCGCAGGCCAAGGCAGATCAGAAACAGGCTGATGATAAGGCCAGGTCACAACGTGATCAGGAGAAAACACAAATTGAACGTGAAGCACAATCCCGTATCGATGTGGCGCGTGTTGATGCTGAGCATGCTAATACCGCTGCTGACGGCCTGCGCGCCGAGCTTGACAAAACCAAGCGACTCGCCGAACACTATACCGGATCTTTCCCCGCTGGCACGCCAGCCAGCAAGGTCATCGGTGTGCTCGCCGACATGCTTGAAGAAAGCAACCGATCTTACATCGCAGCAGCAGAAGAGGCTGAGCGATATCGGTCTGCAGGACTCACATGCGAGCGACAGTACGACTCCCTGAAAGTGGGGCACTGATTTCCGGTGACGGTATATAAAACGGTACGGTGAAAATCAGTTTGCGGAAAGTTGTTATCAGTCAATTGGTTATGCGAGCCGTAAATAATTGAGTGGGAATAAAACCTTTTAAAACCCTCTATTTATAGAGGGTTTTTTTATGAACTAAAATTAAATCGTCTAATCTACTCAGCCTAAAAAATTTACTAGTTAGTCAGGTTGCTATGGGAAATAAAGAGTCGAAAAAACTTTGTCCTTGTGGTTCTGGTATAAATTTTAAGAATTGTTGTAAAAGTAAAAATTTTGAATTTGTAGAAGATAATGATGATTCTTATACAATAAAAATGCCTTTGAATGAGGAAATGGTTTATATATTTGATGAATGTAAAAATCACTTTATTAGGGTTTTCGAAAGAGAACCAGGAGAAGAAGATCCGCTTTTTCTTGGACGCTATCTTTTTTCTGAAAGAGATGTGACAAGAGACGGTGTGGAGGCGATGCATAAAGCAGGGATTAATCCAGCAATTATTTATGCATATAAAAAGACAGGGTATCTTCTTGCCGAAGAAAATCTTGATAAATATACAGGGAAAGTATTGCAGGAATGGGATAATGCTATTGATGAGTACAATCAATATGGCGGAGATCCTGCTGATTCTGAAGATTCTCGAAAATTTGATGAAATTCTAAATTCTCTTTCAGAAGATATTGAATGTACGATTTTTGCTATGGGCCTAGCAAATGATAAATTCCTAAACTCACTTCTTTATTCGAAAAACGATGAATTAAGCATGTTGTCAGTTGAACAATATCAAGCTCTATGTGTTTGTCGTGCCCATAAGACATTGCGAACTATATATACTTTGAAGGAGAAGCAATTCTCTGAGGATATAATTAAATTAACAAGGACGATTTATGAAAGTTACTTACATATACTCGTTGTTCAGCATGAGCCAAAAGCTATTTTTACGTTAGTCGATGCTGTTGTGGGGATGAAAAATGGCGCATATGAATATAAAAAAAACGATAATGGTAAAGAAAATAGACGTATAAAAGTGAATGTCATAACTGGTGAGGAATATCCAGACCAAATTTCAAACTATAGAATGGCTGCTAGCTCAAAATGTAATGAAGATATTGAATTTTTTGATTATTTTTATACTCTTTCCTCTCAATTTATCCATCCTTCTATACTTTCGGTTGACGCTTATATTTCTGAGGTCGGATTTGATCCCGTAAAACCTCATATGGATGAAGAGGCAGTGATCTTTACAGCTCTGGTGGCTGCAATGGTACTTGATTGCATTCCAAAGATGAATGGTTGTCCAACCCAAGTTGCTTTAGATTGTAAAACGATAGTTAGTAGAATAAGAAAAAATATTTTGACACTAATTAATTTTTTTGATGTTTGGATTAATAGGACAGGTGCTTCCAAATCTGAATTGGAAATTATAAAGCAAAGGTGCAATATTCTTTCAAATTTTTCTGAAAGATGAGTTATGTGGATGTAAAATACGATAATAATTAATGCATTCTTTTTTCGTTTAATTCAGACGTTAAGTTTGCGATTAAAATTTCGCCCCTTTAAAATGAGGGGCTTTTTTTATATCATTTTGTCAGCGGAATTTACTTTTCACCCAACCTATACGCCAGCGCCACCACCAGCGACTGCACCAGGCACAGCGTTGCCGACTGAGACCGGAACGCATCCACCTGTGCCTCTTTCACCACAAAGCAGAGATCGCTGAACGTTGCCAGCGGGCTTATCTGGCTGTCCGTAATCACGATCTGCCGGGCGCCGACGCTGGCGGCGGTTTCGCTGACCATCACCGTCTCTTCCGCGTATGGCGAGAAGCTGATCGACACCACGATGTCGCGCGCCTTAATGCGGCTGATTTGCTCGCGCAGCATCCCGCCCATGCCGTCGAGCAGGATAGGGCGGCATTCCAGATGGCTCAAGGCATAGGTGAGGTACGCCGCGACGCTAAAGGAGCGGCGCAGCCCGGCGATGTAGATGGTGTCGGCGTCGGCCAGCAGCTGTACCGCGCGCTCCAGCATTTCCGGTTCGGCGCGGGCGGCCAGCTGCTGCAGCGCCTGCGCGTTCGAGCGGGCGAACTCCTGCAGGATATCGAGCGGCGTTTCCGGCACGGCCTCGCTCTCCATCTCGCGGAACAGCCGGGCGCGGTCGCTGTAGCTGGCGGTCTCCTCCACCAGGTTCATGCGAAACAGCTGTTTCATTTCGTTGAAGCCGGTGAAGTCAAAGGCGTTGGCAAAGCGGATCAGCGTCGAGGGCGGCACGTCGGCGCGCTCGGCAATGACGGCAACCGTATCAAAGGCCACGCTGTTGGTGTTATCCAGCACGTAGCGGGAGACCTGCTGCAGCCTCTTGCTCAGGCTATCGTAGCGATCGCGGATTTGCTGCTGCAGTTCGTTCAGGCTGGTTGCTGTCGTCATCATATCCCCCTAATACAGTCTGATGATTCTAAACGCAAAACCGCGTCTTTTAAATGTCGGCCATCCATCTGGCAGCAAAAATGAAACAGAAACTTCAGTCATTTCCTCGCCCGAAAGCCCTTAATAGCGCACGCTGCGTCAGTGTTGTTGGCTGTTAACATAAAAATCCATTCTTGATCACAATAATCATCATTTATTTTATTTCAACTTAAAATGGAATATTTGTTTCATATATAGTGGTCAGTACACAGTGTTCAGGTCACAGTCACGTATCAACAGCGAGAGGTTAAGGATGGAGACGGTAGCGAATTTTATTCACGGCGAATGTGTCACCGGTTCAGGCCAGCGCGTTCAGGCGATCTTCAACCCGGCCACCGGCGAGCAGATCCGCCAGGTGGTGATGAGTACGGCACAGGAAACGGAGCAGGCGATCGCCGCCGCGCAGCAGGCGTTTCCGGCGTGGGTGCGTCATGCTCCGCTTAAGCGCGCGCGCGTGATGTTCCGCTTCAAGGCGCTGCTGGAGGAGAACATGGATCGTCTGGCCCGCCTAATCAGCGAAGAGCACGGCAAGGTCTTCTCCGACGCGGTGGGCGAACTGACCCGCGGCCTGGAAGTGGTGGAATTTGCCTGCGGTATTCCGCATCTGCAAAAGGGTGAACACTCTGCGAACGTCGGCACCGGCGTTGACAGCCACTCGCTGATGCAGCCGCTCGGCGTCTGCGTCGGGATCACGCCGTTTAACTTCCCGGCGATGGTGCCGATGTGGATGTTCCCGATTGCGCTGGCGACCGGCAACACCTTCGTGCTGAAACCGTCGGAAAAAGACCCTTCGCTGGCGCTCGCGCTGGCGCAGCTGCTAAAAGAGGCAGGCCTGCCGGACGGCGTCTTCAACGTGGTGCAGGGGGATAAAGAGTCCGTTGACGTCCTCCTGACCGACCCGCGCGTGCAGGCGGTGAGCTTTGTCGGCTCCACGCCGATTGCGGAGTACATTTACCAGACCGCGTCCGCCCACGGGAAACGCTGTCAGGCGCTGGGCGGCGCGAAAAATCACTGCATTCTCATGCCGGATGCCGACATGGAGATGGCGACCAACGCCATCATGGGCGCGGCCTACGGCGCGGCGGGGGAACGCTGCATGGCGCTCTCGGTGGTGCTGGCAGTGGGGGATAACACCGCCGATGACCTCTGCGCCCGGCTGGAAAAACAGATTGCCGCGCTGCGCGTCGGGCCGGGCCTGGACCAGTCGCCGGAAAACGAAATGGGGCCGCTCATCTCCTCCGCGCACCGCAGCAAGGTGCTGGGCTATATCGACAGCGGGGAAGCGCAGGGGGCGAAATTGCGCGTGGACGGGCGCGGCTTCAGCGTGAAGGGCCACGAGCAGGGCTACTTCGTCGGGCCGACGCTGTTCGATAACGTCACCCCGGAGATGACCATCTATAAAGAAGAGATTTTTGGCCCGGTGCTTTCTGTGGTGCGTGTAGCAGATTACGCCAGCGCGGTGGACCTCATTAACCGCCATGAATATGGTAATGGCTCGGCGATCTTCACCCGCGACGGCGGCTGCGCGCGCCGCTTCTGCGAAGAGGTGCAGGCGGGCATGGTGGGGGTCAACGTGCCGATCCCGGTGCCGATGGCATTCCACAGTTTCGGTGGCTGGAAGCGTTCCATCTTCGGCGCGCTCAACGTGCACGGCAACGACGGCGTGCGTTTCTACACCCGAATGAAAACCATCACCGCGCGCTGGCCGGAAATGCAGCAGGAGACAGGCGCTGCGTTCTCCATGCCGACGCTGGGCTGACAGGAGGCATTATGCAAACCGAACGTATGACCATGGCCCAGGCGCTGGTCCGGTTCCTGAATCAACAGTACGTCAGCGTTGACGGCAACGAAACGCCCTTCGTGGAGGGCGTGGCGACGATCTTTGGGCACGGCAACGTGCTGGGTATTGGCCAGGCGCTGGAGCAGGATCCCGGTCATCTGAAAATCATGCAGGGGTGCAACGAGCAGGGCATCGCCCACATGGCGACGGGATTCGCCAAACAGCACCGCCGCCAGCGCATTTTTGCCGTCACCTCCTCAGTCGGGCCGGGCGCCGCCAATATGGTCACGGCAGCGGCCACCGCCACGGCGAACCGCATCCCGCTTTTACTGCTGCCGGGCGATATCTACGCCAGCCGCCAGCCGGACCCGGTGCTGCAGCAGATCGAGCAGTATCACGATCTCAGCATCAGCACCAACGACTGCTTCCGTCCGGTTTCCCGCTACTGGGACCGCATCAACCGCCCCGAGCAGCTCATGAGCGCCATGCTAAGCGCGATGCGAACGCTTACTGACCCCGCAGATACCGGAGCGGTGACCCTCTGTCTGCCGCAGGACGTGCAGGGGGAAGCGTGGGACTACCCGCTAAGCTTCTTCGCGCGTCGGGTGCACCACATCGAACGCCGTCCGCCCGATCCGCAGCGACTGGCGCAGGCGCGGGCGCTGATCGCCCGCAAGCGCCGTCCGCTGGTGGTGTGCGGCGGCGGCGTGCGCTACTCCGGCGCGCATGAGGCGTTTCGCGAATTTGTCGAGACGCTGCAGCTGCCGTTTGCCGAAACGCAGGCCGGGAAGGGGGCGCTGGTAAGTGACCACCCACTTAACCTCGGCGGCGTAGGAGTGACGGGCGGAATGGCCGCCAACCAGCTCGCGCCACAGGCTGACTTAGTGATTGGCGTCGGCACGCGCCTGACCGACTTTACCACCGGCTCCAAGGCGCTCTTTTCCCACCCTGACGTCGAATTCCTGCTGCTGAACGTGGCCGAGTTTGACGCCCTGAAGCTGGACGCCATCGCGCTGATTGCCGATGCCCAAACCGGGCTCCAGGCCTTAACCCACGCGCTCGGCGAGTATCGCAGCGGCTGGGGAGAGGCGATCGCCCAGGCGAAATCCGCGTGGCGCGATGAATGCCGCCGCCTCTGGGATCGCCAGTGGCACCCTGACGACGCGCCCGAAGTGGCGGGGCATCTGGACGCGCAGCTGGCGGAATACGGCGAGACGCTCAATACCCGCCTGACCCAGACGCGGGTGCTGGGGCTGATCAATCAGCATGTGGAAGATAACGCCATCGTGGTGGGCGCGGCCGGTTCGCTGCCGGGAGATTTACAGCGCCTCTGGCAGGTCAAAACGCCGGACAGCTATCACCTGGAGTACGGCTACTCCTGCATGGGCTACGAGATTGCGGCGGCCATCGGCGCGAAGCTCGCCCGCCCCGAGCAGCCGGTTTACGCCATGGTGGGGGATGGCTCCTACATGATGCTGCACTCCGAGCTGCAAACCGCGGTGCAGGAGGGCATTAAGGTCACCGTTCTGCTGTTTGATAACGCCAGCTTCGGCTGCATCAACAACCTGCAGATGGGGCACGGCATGGGCAGCTTTGGCACGGAAAACCGTCATCGCAACCCGGAAACCGGGCGGCTTGACGGGCCGCTGGTGAAAGTCGATTTTGCGCAAAACGCGGAAAGCTACGGCTGTCGCGCGTGGCGGGTGAACGACGAGCAGAGCCTGCGGGCGGCGCTTGAGGCGTCACGCGCGCATCCTGGCCCCACGCTGCTGGACATCAAGGTGCTGCCGAAGACCATGACCCATGACTACGCCTCGTGGTGGCGAACCGGTGACGCGCAGGTGGCAGAGTCGTCTGCCGTGCGTGAGGCCGCTGAGCAAACCCAGGCGCAGGTGAAAAAAGCCCGTCAGTATTAAGATTTTCCGCCGTAACGAAATTTTCATTTCATTTTTCTTTTTCCCCTCACCCTAACCCTCTCCCACAGGGAGAGGGGGACGGAACGGTGCGGTTTTTTCTCCCTCGCCCCTTTGCAATAGAGGGGTATCCCTACTGCCATGTTGTGAGATTGATAACAAAATTTATCTCATTCATCTCAAAAGTGTTAACCCGCACTCAAAAACATAATTTTCACTATTTATAAAAATGAAATAAATGTTTTATTTATAGGGTCGTTAGTTCACAGCATTCACCAACACCGGGAGCCGTTATGTTTAACATTGCTTTACTGGGCGCTGGCCGAATTGGCCAGGTACATGCAGCTAACATCGCCAGCCACGGCGCGACCACGCTCTGGTCCGTGGTTGACCCGAATCAGGAATTTGCCACCCGTCTCGCCGCACAGTATCAGGCCCGCCAGCAGAGCGTGGATGAGGCGATGACCGACCCTAACGTTCACGCCGTGCTGATCGCCTCCGCCACCGACACCCACGCGGATCTGATTGAAATGGCCGCCCGCCACGGCAAGGCTATCTTCTGCGAAAAGCCGGTACACCTCGACCTCGCCCGCGTGCGCGACTGCCTGAAAGTGGTTAAAGAGTACGACGTGCCGCTGTTCATCGGCTTTAACCGCCGCTTTGACCCGCAGTTCCGCCGCGTGAAAACCGATGCCCAGGCCGGACGCATCGGCAAGCCGGAATCGTTGCTGATCATCTCCCGCGACCCGTCTCCGCCGCCCGCGGAGTACGTGCGCGTCTCCGGCGGCATGTTCCGCGATATGACCATTCACGACTTCGACATGGCCCGTTTCATCATGGGCGAAGAGCCGGTGTCGGTGTATGCCCAGGGCAGTAACCTGGTGGATCCGGCGATTGGCGAGGCGGGGGATATCGATACCGCGTTTATCGTTCTGAAATATGCCTCCGGCGCGATGGCGACCATCGTCAACAGCCGCCGCTCCTCTTACGGCTACGACCAGCGCCTGGAGCTGCACGGCTCCGAAGGGCTGCTGTGCGCCGGCAATATTCTGGAAAACCAGGTGCAGCACTACGGCAAAGAGGGCTGCACCAGCGCGCTGCCGGAACACTTTTTCCTGCAGCGCTACAAATCCGCTTACGCCGCGGAATGGGAACACTTTGTTGCGGTCCTGCGCGGCGAAGCGGTGCCTGACTGCAGCGGCGATGATGGTGAACGTGCGCTGTACCTCGCGGATAAAGCGCTGGAGTCGCTGCGTAGCCAGCGCGAGATCGTCCTCTAAACACAACAACCCTACACAGAGAGACATAATAATGAAAAAACTGATCTTAGCCGCCCTCATCGCCATGACGTCCGGGGCCGCCCTCGCCGAAAACGAGCAGATTGTTTTCAGTACGCCAAACCTGGCCATGCCGTTTGAGGTTCACATGCAGCGCACGGCGGTGAAAGCCGCGAAAGAGATGGGCGTGAAGCTTCAGGTACTGGACGGGCAGGGCAGCTCACCGAAGCAGGTGGCTGACCTGGAAAACGCCATCACCCGCGGGGCGCAGGGCTTTATCGTCTCCCCGAACGACGTGAACGCGGTCTCCAGCGCGGTGGATGAAATTCAGGATGCAAAGCTGCCGGTGGTCACCCTTGACCGCTCCGTCGACAGCCAGAAGAAAGTGCCCCACTTTGGCGCCAACAACTACAAAGGCGGCCAGGCGATTGGCGACTTCGTCAAAACCAAATTCCCCGACGGGGCAGAGATCATCCTGCTCACCGGCCAGCCGGGCTCCTCCTCCAATATTGAACGCACCAAAGGGATCCGCGACAGCCTGAAGGCGGGCGGGGATAAGTACAAGATCGTCGCCGATCAGACTGGCAACTGGATGCGTTCTGAAGGGATGCGCATCGTCGAAAGCGTCCTGCCTTCGCTACCGAAACGCCCGCAGGTGATCCTCTCCGCCAACGACGATATGGCGCTGGGCGCGATTGAAGCCCTGCAGAGCCAGGGCGTGAAGCCGGGTGAAATCCTCGTGACCGGCTTTGATGCGGTACCGGAAGCGCTGGCCCGCGTGCGCGACGGCTGGCTGGCGGTAACGGCGGATCAGCGTCCGGGCTTTGCGGTGCAGACGGCGATGAGCCAGCTGGTGGCCAACGTGCGCGAGAAGAAAGCCATCACCGGGGCCGACTACCCGCCAACGCTTATCACCAAAGAGAACCTGCAGCAGGCTGAGCGTATCGGTGAGGCCGGTAACTGATATGTCCCGAGCCGCCTCTGGCGGCTCAACATGAGGAGGAGCAGACCGATGTCGCAACCCTTACTGAAAGTGACCGACCTGGCAAAAAGCTTTTCCGGCGTCTGGGCGCTAAGCAGCGCCCAGCTGACCGTCGGCGCGGGGGAGATCCACGCCCTGCTGGGGGAAAACGGAGCGGGAAAATCCACGCTGCTGAAGGCGCTTGCGGGCGCGCAGCCGCAAACCCGCGGGGATATCTGGTTCAACGGCGAAATGCTGCCGGTGGACGACTCTCCGGTGGAACGGCAGAACAAGGGCATTATCACCATCTATCAGGAATTCAACCTGCTGCCCAACATGACCGTCGCGGAAAACATGTTTCTCGGGCGCGAGCCGCGTAAACGTAACCTGATCGTCGACGAAAAGGCGGTCAATCAGGAGGCGCAGGTCATTCTCGACTATCTGCAGCTGAACGTGGCACCGACCACCCCGGTCGCCCGCCTGAGCGTGGCCCAGCAGCAGATGGTGGAGATCGCCAGGGCGCTGACCCTCAACGCCCGCCTGATCATCATGGACGAACCTTCCGCCGCGCTGAGCGACAGCGAGGTGGAAAGCCTGCACCGCGTGGTGCGGGAGCTTAAAAACCGCGGCGTGAGCATTATTTACGTTACCCACCGCCTGCACGAAGTTTTCCAGCTCTGCGATCGCTTCACCGTATTTCAGGACGGCCGCTTCACCGGTACCGGTGCGGTGGCGGAGACCAACGTCGAACAGCTGATCCGCCTGATGGTCGGGCGCGACGTGGCCTTTAACCGTCGCCCCGCCAGCGAAACCCATCATCAAGACAAACCTGTCCGCCTGGCGGTGAAGGGGCTAAGCCGCGAAAAGCCGCCGCTGGATCCGCACGGCATCGCCCTGCACGACATCAGCTTCCACGTCCATGCCGGGGAAGTTCTGGGCATTGCCGGGCTGGTGGGCGCGGGACGCACCGAGGTGGCCCGCTGCCTGTTTGGCGCAGACGCCTTTACTTCCGGGAGCTTTGAGCTGGACGGCGTGCCGTACCAGCCGCGCGACCCGCTGTATGCCCTCGACCAGGGCGTGGCGCTGGTGCCCGAAGACCGTAAAAAAGAGGGGGCGGTGCTCGGGCTGTCGATTCGCGACAACCTGTCGCTCTCGTGCCTATCCTCACTGCTGCAGTGGCGCTGGTTCGTGAACACCCGCAAAGAGGACGATCTGATTGAGTCCTACCGGCAGGCCCTGCAGATCAAAATGGTCAACAGCGCGCAGGAGGTGCGCAAGCTCTCCGGCGGTAACCAGCAGAAGGTGATCCTCGCGCGCTGCATGGCGCTCAACCCGCGGGTGCTGATCGTCGATGAGCCGACGCGCGGCATTGACGTGGGGACCAAATCGGAAGTGCACCAGGTGCTGTTTGACATGGCGAAAAAGGGCGTGGCGGTGATCGTGATCTCCTCCGATCTGCCTGAAGTGATGGCGGTGTCTGACCGGATCATCACCCTCAGTGAAGGCCGGGTGACCGGCGAGATCCACGGTGACGACGCTAACGAAGAACGGCTGATGACAATGATGGCCATCAACCACAACGCCCTGAACGCGGCATAACGGAGTTTCTCATGACGCAGATGATTTCTAAAACGCAGGCCCCGGTCAAACGCGCCGGACGCATCGATCCCATCGCCTTCTTCGAGCGCTTCGGGGTGTTGATTTTCATGATCCTGCTGCTGATCTTCTTCCAGTCGCAGAACAGTAACTTTTTCTCTGAACGCAACATTTTCAACATCCTGACCGAGGTGTCCATTTACGGGATCATGGCCGTGGGGATGACCTTCGTCATTCTGACCGCCGGGATCGACCTCTCCGTGGGCTCCATTCTGGCGGTGTGCGCCATGACCGCGGCGTACGTCATTAAGGGCGATAACTTCACCACCGTCGACCCGAACGCCTGGGGCGGCATGAGCTGGCTGATCGGGCTGGGGATTTGTCTGGCGATGGGCACGGCGATTGGCTTCCTGCACGGCCTGGGCGTCACCCGCCTGCGTCTGCCGCCGTTTATCGTCACCCTCGGCGGGATGACCATCTGGCGCGGCCTGACGCTGGTGATCAACGACGGCGCGCCGATTGCCGGTTTTGACCCTGGCTACCGCTGGTGGGGACGCGGCGAGCTGCTCGGCATCTCCATTCCGATCTGGATCTTCGCCATCGTCGCCGTCGGCGGCTATCTGGCGCTGCATAAAACCCGCTGGGGCCGCTTCGTCTACGCCATCGGCGGCAACCCGGAGGCGGCGCGCCTGGCGGGGGTTAACGTCAAGCGCGTGCTCGTCAGCGTCTACGTGCTGATCGGCTGTCTGGCCGGGCTGGCGGGCTTCATCCTGAGCGCGCGTCTGGGGAGCGCCGAGGCGGTGGCCGGCATCTCCTTTGAGCTGCGCGTTATCGCCTCGGTGGTGATCGGCGGTACCTCGCTGATGGGCGGCTACGGGCGCATCGGCGGCACCATTATCGGCTCCATCATTATGGGCATTCTGATTAACGGCCTGGTGCTGATGAACGTCTCGGCTTACTACCAGCAGATTATCACCGGGTTAATTATCGTTCTGGCGGTGGCATTCGATACCTATGCCAAGAGCCGTCGCGGCGCACTGTGAGGATCACGATGAAAGAGGTTCGTATTGGATTGATTGGCACCGGGTATATCGGCAAGGCGCACGCTATCGCCTATGCCCAGGCCCCGACGGTGTTCAACCTGCGCGGCAGGCTGGTGCGCGAGATGGTGGCGGAAGTCACGCCGGAGCTGGCGGCAGAGCGCGCCCGGGCGTTTGGCTTTAACCGTTCAACGGGAGACTGGCGGGCGCTGGTGGCCGACCCGGCCATTGACGTGGTGGATATTTGCTCACCCAACCACCTGCATAAAGAGATGGCGCTGGAGGCGATCCGCCACGGCAAGCACGTCTACTCGGAGAAGCCTCTGGCGCTCAACGCCCACGATGCGCGCGAGATGGTCGACGCCGCGAAGCGGGCCGGGGTGAAAACGCTGGTGGGGTTCAACTACATGAAGAACCCGACGGCGCAGCTGGCGAAGGAGATTATCGCCCGCGGCGAGATTGGCGATGTGATCCACTTCTACGGCACCCACAACGAAGACTATATGGCCGACCCGCTCTCGCCCATCCACTGGCACTGCTTTAAAGAGACTGCCGGACTGGGGGCGCTGGGGGATCTCGCGGCTCATATCGTCAATATGGCCCAGTACCTGGTGGGGGAGATTGAGCAGGTCTGCGGCGATCTGAAGATCGTGGTCCCGGAACGCCCGGTGAAGGCCGGATCGGCAGAGATGATTGCCGTCGAAAACGAGGATCAGGCCCACGCTATGGTGCGCTTCGCGGGCGGGGCGCAGGGCGTGATTGAAACTTCCCGCGTCGCCTGCGGCCGCAAGATGGGGCTCTCGTACGTCATTACCGGGACGAAAGGTGCCATCAGTTTCACCCAGGAGCGCATGGCCGAGCTGAAGCTTTATCTGCATGACGATCCGGTGAACCGTCAGGGGTTCCGCACGCTGCTCGTCGGCCCGGCGCACCCGGACTACGGCGCGTTCTGCATGGGGGCGGGCCACGGGATTGGCTTTAACGATCAAAAAACGGTGGAGGTGCGCGATCTGGTGGACGGGATTGCCGCCGACGCGCCGATGTGGCCGGATTTCGAAGAGGGCTGGAAGGTGTCTCGCGTGCTGGACGCGATCGCGCTCTCGCACCGGGAAGGCCGCTGGCTGAACGTGAACGACATTGTCTGAAGAGGGTTCAACGTGGAAAAGCAGTTTGATGTGATATGCATGGGCCGCGTGGCGGTAGACCTCTACAGCCAGCAGATTGGTGCCCGTCTGGAAGATGCGTCGAGCTTCGCCAAATACCTCGGCGGCTCGTCCGGCAACGTGGCGTACGGCACCGCGCGCCAGGGCCTGCGCTCATCGATGCTGGCGCGCGTCGGCGATGAACATATGGGCCGCTTCCTGCGGGAAGAGCTTAACCAGGTGGGCTGCGATACCAGCCATCTGATTACTGATAAAGAGCGCCTCACGGCGCTGGTGCTACTCGGCATCAAAGACCGGGACACCTTTCCTCTGATTTTTTATCGCGATAACTGCGCGGACATGGCGATTACCGCCAGCGATGTGGACGAAAGCTACATTGCCTCCGCACGTTGTCTTGCCATCACCGGGACCCATCTTTCTCATCCGCAGACCCGTGAGGCGGTGCTGACGGCGCTGGGCTATGCCCGCCGTCACGGCGTGCGCACGGTGCTGGACATCGACTACCGTCCGGTGCTGTGGGGGCTCACCTCCTTAGGCGACGGCGAAACGCGCTTTATCGCCGCCGACCAGGTCACCCGCGAGCTGCAGGAGGTACTGCACCTCTTCGACGTCATTGTCGGCACCGAAGAGGAGTTCCACATTGCGGGCGGCAGCACGGATACCCTGCAGGCGCTGGGGCAGGTGCGCGACGTGAGTCACGCAACGCTGGTCTGCAAGCGCGGCGCGCTGGGCTGCTCGGTCTATACCGACGCCATTCCGTCCCGGCTGGACGACGGCCTGACGGTGACCGGCGTGCGCGTGGAGGTGCTGAACGTTCTCGGGGCGGGGGACGCGTTTATGTCCGGCCTGCTGCGCGGCTACCTGAACGACGAGGGCTGGGAGCAGGCGTGCCGCTACGCCAATGCCTGCGGCGCGCTGGTGGTCTCGCGCCACGGCTGCGCCCCGGCGATGCCTAGCAAAATCGAGCTGGATGACTATCTCTCCCGCGCTGCGGTTGTGCCGCGCCCGGATCTTGACCCGCGTCTTAACCATCTCCACCGGGTTACCACCCGCCGCCGCGAATGGCCGGAGCTGTGCGTGATGGCCTTCGATCACCGCAGCCAGCTTGAGGATATGGCGATGCAGTGCGGTGCGTCGCTTAAGCGCATTCCGGCGCTGAAGCAGCTGATCCTGCAGGCCAGCCGCGAGGCGGCGAGCCGCGCCGGGCTGGAGGGCAAAGCCGGTCTGCTGTGCGACGGCACCTTTGGTCAGGACGCGCTGAACGCGATCACCGGGGAAGGGTGGTGGATTGGGCGGCCCATTGAGCTGCCGGGCTCCCGTCCGCTGGAGATGGAGCACGGCAATATCGGCACCCAGCTTATCAGCTGGCCGCAGGAGCACGTGGTGAAGTGCCTGGTCTTCTTCCACCCGGAAGACGCCCACGGCCTGCGCCTGGAGCAGGAGCAGAAAATCGCTGAGGTGTACCACGCCTGCTGCCGGTCCGGGCACGAGCTGCTGCTGGAGGTGATCCTGCCCGCGACCATGCCGCGCAGCGACGAGCTCTACCTGCGCGCCATTTCCCGCTTCTACAACCTGGGCATTTACCCGGACTGGTGGAAGCTGCCGCCGCTTTCCGCCGACGGCTGGACGGCGCTCGGCGAAATTATCGAACGCCGGGACCCGCACTGCCGCGGGGTGGTGATCCTCGGTCTGGACGCTCCGGCGGAACAGCTGCGCGCGGGCTTCAAGGCCGCAGCGGGGCAGCCGCTGGTTAAAGGCTTCGCCGTGGGGCGCACGTTGTTTGGCGACGCCTCCCGCGCGTGGCTGAAGCACGATATTGACGATGCGCAGCTGGTAGCGCGCATCCGGGACAACTATCTGCAGCTTATCGCCTGGTGGCGCGAGCGCGGACACGCATAATGGAGATAACAATGAGTGTGCAATTAGGCATTAACCCGCTGACGTGGACGAACGACGATCTGCCTTCCCTCGGCGCGGAAACCTCGCTGGAGACCTGCCTGAGCGAAGGGAAAGAGGCCGGTTTTGCCGGCTTCGAGCTGGGCAACAAATTTCCGCGCGAAGCGCGCCTGCTTGGCCCGATTTTGCAGCGCCACGACCTGCAGCTGGTCTCCGGCTGGTACTCCGGCCGCCTGCTGGAGCGCAGCGTGGAGGCGGAGATCGCCGCCGTGCAGCCGCACCTGACGCTGCTGCGCGAGCTGGGGGCGAAGGTGCTGGTCTTTGCGGAAGTGAGCGGCTGCATTCACGGCGAGCAGCAGACCCCGGTGCATCTGCGTCCGCGCTTCCCTCAGGCGCGCTGGAAGGAGTACGGCGAGAAGCTCACCGAATTTGCCCGCTACACGCAGCAGCAGGGAGTCCAGATTGCTTACCATCATCATATGGGCACGGTGATTGAGTCCGCCGACGACGTGGACAACCTGATGACCCACACCGGAGAGGCGGTGGGACTGCTGCTGGACACCGGTCACCTGACCTTTGCCGGGGCCGATCCGCTGGCGGTGGCGCAGCGCTGGGCGTCGCGCATCAACCACGTTCACTGCAAAGACGTGCGCGCAGACGTGCTGGCGGACGTGAAAAACCGCAAAACCAGCTTCCTCGATGCGGTGCTGAGCGGCGTGTTTACCGTGCCGGGCGACGGCTGCGTCGATTACCCGCCGATAATGCGGCTGCTGAAGGCGCAGGACTATCATGGCTGGCTGGTGGTGGAGGCGGAGCAGGACCCGGCGGTTGCCCATCCGCTGACCTACGCCCGTCTGGGGTATAACAACCTGAGCCGTCTGGCGCGCGACGCCGGGCTGATTTGAGGAGGTGACATGTCACGTCTGTTATCACGCTGGCAACAGCCGAACGCGGAGGGGCGCACTCAGTCCGTCACGCCGGAACGCGCAGGGTGGGGATACGTCGGGTTTGAGGCGTATGAGCTGCAGGAGGGGCAGACGCTGACGCTGCCCGCGGTCAGCGAAGAGCGCTGTCTGGTGCTGGTCGCCGGGCGCGCCTCCATCAGCACGCCTTCCGCGCAGTTTAACGACATCGGCGAGCGGATGAGCCCGTTCGAGCGCATCAAGCCGTGGGCGGTGTACGTCACTCCGCAAGAGACGGTGCAAGTGAAGGCGCTGACGAGGCTCGAGCTGGCGGTCTGCGCCGCCCCCGGCAAAGGCACGTATCCGACGCGGCTGATTGCGCCGCAGGATATCGACGCTGAAGCGCGCGGCAAGGGCCATAACCAGCGCTACGTGCACAACATTTTGCCGGAAGATAAGCCCGCCGACAGCCTGCTGGTGGTGGAAGTCTGGACTAACGAGGGCTGCACCAGCTCGTACCCGAGCCACAAGCACGACACGGATAACCCGCCCCAGGAGACTTACCTGGAGGAGACCTACTATCATCGCCTCAACCCGGAGCAGGGGTTCTGCATGCAGCGCGTCTACACCGACGACAGAACGCTGGATGAGTGTATGGCGGTCTACAACCGTGACGTGGTGATGGTGCCGAAGGGGTATCACCCGGTGGCGACGATGGCCGGGTATGACAGCTACTACCTCAACGTGATGGCCGGTCCGGTGCGCAAATGGATGTTCACCTGGGAAGAGGACCATGCGTGGATTAATCGCGATTATCCCGCCACAGGCAGCCGCTGAAGCGGCTTTTTTGCCGGGTGGCGCTGCGCTTACCCGGCCTGTGAAACGCTTACCTTGCTTCTAACGCCTGCTCAATCGTTCGGGCGATGGCCTCTGGCTGGCTCACCATCGACACGTGACTCGCCGCGACCCCCGTGGTTTTCGCGTGGATCGTTTTCGCCATCGCGCGCTCAAGCGCGGGGTTAATCATCCTGTCATTCTCACTCACCACATACCAGCTCGGCTTATTGTGCCACGCGGCGTGAGTGACCTTTTCGCCAAATGCATCGGCTTTAATTGGCCCCTGCGTGGCGGCGATGGTCAGTTGTTCAGCCGGTTTGACATCCGGTGCGAAATCCTTCCTGACGGCTTCGGTCGGCAGGTATAAGTAACCTTCAGCCGTTTTAGCGATGCCTGCACTTCCGGGCGGGGCCGGGAAGGTATTCGCCAGCTCTGCCGTCGACTGGCCGGAATCCGGCGCGAACGCCGCCACGTAAACCAGCGATTTGACCCGTGCATCGTTGCCCGCTTCGCTAATCACGGTGCCACCCCAGGAGTGACCGACCAGCACGACGTCCCCCTTAGCACGGGCGATGGCGCGTTGGGTGGCCGCTACGTCATCTTTTAGCGACGTAAGCGGGAGCTGAACGGCGATGACCTCGGTATGGTGTTTTTGCAGCCGGGTAATCACCTTATTCCAGCTGCTGCCGTCGGCAAACGCGCCGTGCACCAGCACGACGCTGGTTTTATTCTCCGCAAAAGCGCTAGCCGAAAGCGCCAGCAGGCCTGCTGTCAGTACAGACAGTGCTTTCATCTTCAGACTCCTTAAAAATGGTGGATCGCCGCGTGGGGCGGCACGGTGAATTCGAGGGTTTTGTGATCGAGGGGCTTATGCGTCGGATCGGCCAGAATAATCGTCACCTTGTGCTTACCGGCGGGCAGACCCACCAGAATCACCGGCTCTCCGCTGGCGTCAGCCCAGTGCCACGGCGCGTCATCAACCACGACGTGGATGTGGCCGATGCGTGGAGTGACTTTCAGCGCGTCGGGCCCGAATACAGGTTCAATGCGCAGGTTTTCGGCCCGGTACTGAATAAACACCGCGCCTTTGCTTAGCGGCCCGGTAAGCGGTGGATCGACTATCAGCTTTGCGGGCGGCTGCGGCTGTGCCAACGGCGCAACGGCGGCTGGGCCATTAACATCGGCGGCGCTGAGGCCGCTCAGGGGCGCGGCGCAGACGGAAGTCGTCAGAGCGAGTAAAGGAAGTAACAGATGCTGGCGAATCATTTCGGTATCTCCTCGTGGGTTTATGTCACGAGAGACAGCAGACCATTTTTATGTATCGCGTCTGTTTGCTTAAGCGGGATTTTTGTATCGATGCGTAAGCCAGGTGGGGGAGATACAGTGCGATACATTTCGTCTGAGCATGACGAGACGTTTGCTGGCATGGTGCCTTCAGGCACATCCATCCGATGCGGATACTTCCCGGAGAAAACATCATGAAGAGTGAAAAAGTTGCATTGATTTTCGGCGGCGCACGCGGAATTGGCGCGGCTATAGCGACGCGGCTGGCGAAGGAAGGCTATCGCGTTGCCGTGACATGGGTATCACGCCCGGACCGGGTTAATGCTCTCGTCTCATCAATTACTGATGCGGGCGGGGTGGCGCTGGCGATTAACGCTGATAGCGCTGACGCAACGGCGATTCAGGCCGCGGTCGATGCCACGATTAACCACTACGGCAGGCTGGATGTTGCCGTAGTGAACGCAGGCGTACTGCGGCTGGGCATGCTTGAGGATTATCAGCTGGACGATCTGGACGCCACCCTGTCGGTGAACGTGCGCGGCGTTTTCCTCTCTGTCCAGGCGGCAGCTAAGCGAATGAGGGAAGGGGGGAGGATAATCACCATTGGCAGCAATACCGCTGTGCGAACCGGGCATGCAGGAAGTAGCGTTTATGCGATGAGTAAAGCTGCGGTGGCAGCCATGGTGCAAAATCTGGCGCTGGATCTGGCTCCGAAACGGATCACAATCAACAATATCCAGCCCGGCCCCGTCGCCACGGATATGACGGCCGGAATGGAAGAGCAGATCACTGCACATATCCCTTTGAAACGCATTGGGCAGCCAGAGGAGATCGCATCGCTTGCCGCATGGCTTTCGGGAGAAGAGTCTGGATATATGACAGGAGCGAGCCTGACGATTGACGGTGGATTCGTGCTTTAACAGCTAAGGGCAGGGAAGCCCGATGTTGTGGCTAGCGCACGGGGGCGTCGACCACCAGACCCGTTTGCTGCGACTGGATTTTGTCCTGATGGTGATACCAGGCGCCGATAGAAGAGTAAACGAAGCGGCCAAAGAAAAACAGAAAGCTGATGAGCAGTATAATGCGGGTCATCCGGGTGTTAAAACGGTGTCGTTTGCGCATACGCGTGGCCTGACTCACTCTTCCTTTTCCTGGGCATGCCCTTCTGGGCGACGGGGATATTAAGGCACAGCGGAAAGAGAGGGTCAATTCCGTCATGTGTAAATAACCGTCAACGTTTACATTAATTATTGTTATTGAAATTAATATTTGCATTTACCATATTGATAATATGAAGAAAATTATTTCAAAAAAACGCTGTGCAAAGCTTATTTGCGTAAAATAGTTTGATTTAAGTCAACGGATTCCCGGCTCTGGTATTTAAAATCCCTCCTCCACACTGTTCGCCCTGCACATCACCGGGGCGGCGTCAGGTCAGGTTGGATGCCTGTCTTTATTTTCCCTCTGGAGTAAAAGGGATTTAACCGGGCATCTATGAACATTTTCGCTTTTCTTAAAAACAATAAAAACCGCTGGTGGGCATTGCCGCTTATTTTGCCGGTGGGGTTACTGCCCGTGCTGAGCGTGGCGAATACGTTCACGCAGCTGGGCGACGGCATTGCGGCGCTCTATTATTTACCGCTCTCTTTTTTGCTTTCGCTGATGATGTTTTTTGGTCTGGAAGCCCTGCCCGGTATTGTACTGGCGCTGTTTATTCGCTATTACCCGTCGGTCGGGCTGTTTGAAACCGTCGCCGGCGTGCTCCATTTTATTGTCCCTATAGTGATTAGCTGGGGCGGCTACCGGGTGTTTGCGCCCAGACGCAATATGACGGCGTATGGCGACGTACGGCTGATGGCGCAGCGCATCTTCTGGCAGGCCTTCTGCCCCGCGACGCTGTTTCTGCTGTTGTTCCAGTTTGCGGTGTATCTGGGCGTGTACGAGAGTCGCCAGAGCCTGGCAGGGCTTAACCCCCTCAACATTCGCACGCTGATCAACTATCAGGCCTTGCTGGTCAGCGGTCTGACGGGCGTGCCGTTAAGTTATCTGCTGATCCGCCTGATTCGTCATCCGCGCTATCTCAAAAGCCTCATCTCGCAGATCCGTACCCAGATAGACAAAAAGGTGACGCGCGCTGAGTTTCTGATTTGGGCCATTGCGCTTGCCGGGCTGCTTTCGCTCCTGCTGCTGCCGATGAATGAAAACAGTTCGATTTTCACCACTAACTACACCCTGTCGCTGCTGATGCCGGTGATGCTCTGGGGGGCGATGCGCTTTGGCTATAAGCTGATTTCGCTTATCTGGATCCCGATACTGCTGGTGTCTATTCACTATTTTTACCGCTATATCCCCGTGAACCAGGGGTATGACATTCAGCTGGCAATCACCTCTTCCAGCTATCTGGTCTTCTCGTTTGTGGTGATTTACATGTCGATGCTGGCGACCCGGCAGCGGGCGGTGAACAAACGCTCCCGCAGGCTGGCGCTGCTCGACCCGGTTCTGCATATGCCTAACCTGCGGGCGCTTTCGCGAGATCTGGCAAAAAACCCGTGGTCGGCGCTCTGTTTACTCCGCGTTCCGGAGCTTGAAATTCTGGGCCGTAACTATGGCGTGTTACTGCGCATTCAGTACAAACAGCAGCTGGCGCAATGGATTAACGGCACGCTCCAGCCCAATGAGCAGGTCTATCACCTGACGGGCTGTGACATGGCGGTTCGCCTTAATGCCGAATCGCACCAGCAGCGGATTGAAACGCTGGACGAGCACATCAAGCAGTTCCGCTTTGTCTGGGACGGCATGCCGCTGCAGCCGCAGGTGGGGGTGAGCTACTGCTATGTGCGTTCGCCGGTTAACCACCTCTATCTGGTGCTGGGTGAGCTGGGGGTGGTGGCCGATCTATCGCTCTCCTCTAACCACCCGGAAAATCTTCAGCAGCGCGGCGCCGTCCATCTGCAGCGCAGCCTGAAGGATAAAGTCGCGGTGATGAGTCGCCTGCAGCGTGCGCTGGATAACAACGCATTCACGCTGCTCGTTCAGCCCGTACGCGGCCTGCGTGGCGATAGGTATCATGAGGTCTTGCTGCGGATGATTGATGCAAACGGGCTGTTGATCTCCCCTGAACAATTCCTGCCGATAGCCCAGGAGTTTGGCCTCTCTTCGCGGGTGGATTTGTGGGTGCTGGAGCATACGCTGCGCTTCCTCGCCGCGCATCGCGAACGGCTGCCCGGCCAGCGCTTTGCCATTAATCTGGCCCCTTCAACGGTGTGTCGGGTGCAGTTCCCGCTTGAGGTGAGTCGCCTGCTGGCGAAATATGCCATTGAGCCGTGGCAGCTGATCTTTGAAGTGACGGAGTGCAGCACCTTCTGCAACGCGGAGCAGGGGCTCCACATCCTGCGGCAGCTGCAGAAAATGGGGGTACGCATTGCGATCGATGATTTTGGTACCGGCTATGCGAGCTATGCGCGGCTGAAAAGCGTGGATGCGGACATTCTCAAAATCGACGGCGATTTCATCCGCAATATCGTCAACAACAGTCTGGATTACCAGATTGTGGCCTCTATCTGTCATCTGGCGCGCATGAAGAAGATGCTGGTGGTGGCGGAATATGTCGAGACCGAAGAGATACGTAGCGCGGTGCACGCGCTAGGCATTGATTATGTGCAGGGCTATCTGATTGGCAGACCGGCACCGCTTGAGTCACTGCTGGAAGCAGAGGCGTCCACGGCGGACGCCTGAGCCGTTACGCGGCGACGTCGGCGCTATCTTCCTCGATTTTGAGCATCCAGCCGGTGACCGCTTCCCAGTACTGCTGCTCTTTTTCCAGGTCCAGCAGGACCAGCGCGTTCTGGCTGAACCAGTCGTGCGGGAAGCTCAGCGTCCAGTGGTGATCGTCGGTTTTCAGCTTCAGCGTCGGCGGTGTGGTGGTGGCCTGACGCTGATTGTTCAGCAGCACGCCCAGGCGCAGCAGCTGAATAAGCGGCAGGAACTGCTTTTTCTTAAACAGCGTGAAGCGCGGCAGATCGTCGAGCTTGATGGCTTTACGGTGATAGCGCACCAGGGTCGCCATCATGGTTTGCTGCTCCTGGTTGAAGCCGGGCAGATCGCTGTTTTGCAGAATATACGCTGAATGGCGGTGCATCCCGCTGTGGTTGATGTTCAGCCCCACCTCGTGCAGCATCGCGGCCCATTTCAGCAGCGCGGCAAGCTGCGGGTGCGCCAGCTTGGGGTTCTGCTCCTGCCACTGCTCGTACATCTGCACCGTGGTTTCCAGCACGCGCTTCGCCTGCTCGCGGTCGATGTTGTACTGGTTGGCCAGGCTTTGCGCGGTGCGGCTGCGAATGTCCTGATGGCGGAAGCGGCCCTCCATCTCATACAGCACCCCCTCACGCAGCGCGCCGTCGGAAAGGCGCAGCTCTTTAATCGCCAGGGCGTCAAAGACGCCGCAGAGAATAGCCAGGCCCGGCACGAAGACTGCCTTACGCTCGTCGGAAAGCCCCGGCAGGCTTAGGGCGTCAAAACTTTTATGCTTCAGCACCTCTTCGGTCAGCAGGGTCAGGCGTTCAGGCGTGATAAAACCGTCTTTTTCACCCATCGCCAGCAGCACTTCATGCGCCGCCTTGATGGTGCCCGACGCGCCCAGCGCCACGTTCCAGCCCTGAATGCGGTACTGCCAGGCCAGATTCTCCAGCTTCTGGATCGCAGCCATTTTCGCCCGCTGGAAGTTTTCACGGGTAATGGTGCCGCCGGGGAAGTACATCTGCGCGAAGCTGACGCAGCCCATGCGACGGCTCTCCACCAGGCGCGGCTCAAAGTCTTCGCCGATCACCAGCTCCGTAGAACCACCACCGATGTCGATCACCAGCTTGCGCCCTTTTTCCGGCTGGGTATGTTCAACGCCCATGAAAATCAGACGCGCCTCCTCGTTACCGGAGATGATCTCAATCGGGTAGGGGATCACTTTTTCGGCCCGCTTGAGGAACTCCGGCGCGTTCAGCGCCTGGCGCAGCGTGTGGGTGCCCACGATGCAAACGCTGGAGGGCGAGAAGCCCTGCAGGCGTTCGGCAAACAGCGACAGGCAGTTTAAACCACGCTCCATCGCCTCTTCGCTGAGCATGCTGCGCTCATCAAGCCCATCCGCCAGGTGTACGCGCTGCTTCAGACGACCGATGATCTGCAGCGCGCCATCCACCTCACGGGCGATGACCATGTGAAAACTGTTAGAGCCAAGATCGACCGCGGCGTATTCCTGCGGGCGTGGGGTCTTATCATTTATCGGCATAGGTTAATCGGGTTGCTCGAGTGATTTGATATAGTCGTAAATCGCCAGCTGTGACCGCACTTTACGGCGGTTGCCGCGCGGTACGTAGCGGTTACTGAGTTCTTTGTCGATATAGCGCGCCTTCACCGTATCGCTGAACAGGATCTCGATAATGTCGAGGATACGCTGTTTCAGACGCGGATCCAGCAGCGGCGTCGCGACTTCAATTCGATAGTCAATATTGCGCGTCATCCAGTCTGCCGAAGAGAGATAGACCTGTTTATCGCCCGCATTATCGAAAATATAGACCCTATCGTGCTCCAGGTAGCGGTCAACGATGCTGATAACGCGAATATTGTCGCTGATGCCTTCCAGTTCCGGAATAAGCGAGCACATGCCGCGGATCAGCAGGTTAACCGGCACGCCGGAGCTGGACGCCGCATACAGCCTGTCCACCAGCCCTTTATCGACCAGGTTGTTAAGCTTCAGCGTGATGCCGGACGACAAGCCTTTCTGGGCATTGGCGATCTCTTTATCGATCATATCGTACAGCAGGCGGCGCGAGTTCTGCGGTGAGACCAGCAGATAGTCGAAGCTCACCGGGCGGTACGGGTTTTCGATAAAGTTAAAGACCCGGCGCACTTCGTTGGTAATGCGGGCGTCAGCGGTTAAGAGCGAGTAGTCGGTATAAATCCGCGCGGTTTTTTCGTTAAAGTTCCCGGTGCCGATGTGGGCATAGCGCACCACGTCATCACCCTCTTTACGCGAGATCAGAAACAGTTTGGCGTGAATTTTCAGACCCGGCGCGGAGAAGATCACGTGCACGCCCGCTTCCGTCAGGCGGCGCGCCCAGTGAATGTTCGCCTCTTCGTCGAAGCGCGCCTGCAGCTCAACCACCACGGTGACTTTTTTGCCGTTGTGTGCCGCGTGGATCATCGCATCGATGATGCGAGAATCTTTTGCCACGCGGTAGATGTTGATTTTGATCGCCAGCACGTTCGGGTCGAACGAGGCCTGACGCAGCAGCTCCAGCACGTGTTCAAAGGTGTGGTACGGGTAGTAGAGCAGCACGTCGCGCTCGCGGATGGCGTCGAATCCGTTGCGGAATTTATCGAACCAGATATGACGCAGGCGCGGCAGCGGTTTGTTCACCAGATTGGCTTTGCCAACGTTCGGGAAGCCAATGAAGTCTTTAAAGTTGTGATAACGGCCACCCGGCACGATGGAGTCATAGCGCGAAATGGTCAGCTTCTCGCGCAGCATCTCCACCATGGCGTCCGGCATGTCGCGCTGATAGACAAAGCGCACCGGCTCGGCCGTCAGGCGCTGTTTCAGGCTGGAGGACATCAGCTCCATCAGGCTGGCTTCCATCTCGTGCACCAGGTCATATTCGGCGTCACGGGTCATCTTCATCGAGTAGGCGTTTAACGCATCGTAATCGAAGAAGCCTTTGAAAATGTCGTCCAGACAGTAGCGCAGGATGTTATCCAGCAGGATCATCGGCTTGCGTCTGCGCGGGGTTTCCGGCGGCAGGTTCACAAAGCGCGGCACCTTGTCGGACGGGATCTCCAGCAGGGCATAACGGATGGATTCACCGCGAATAATTTCCACCGCCAGGTAGGTGTAGTCATCCTTCAGGAACTGCACCAGATCGGTTTCGCGGTTGATGAGAATCGGGGTAATGTGCTGGCGCAGGTACTGTTTAAAGTAGTGGCGCAGCCAGTTTTGTTGGTTAACGGAAAGCTGACGTTCGTTAATCAGGAAGATTTGATTGCGCGCCATCTCCAGCAGCAGTTCGTTATACAGGCCGTCAAATTCCTGATCGGCTTTCAGCACGCGGGACTGGATTTTGCCCAGCAGATGCCGCGAGTGCGAGTTTAAGCCCTGTTCTTCGCTGATGATGATGCGTCTTTTCAGCTCGGCAAAGCGAACCTTGTAGAACTCATCCAGGTTGTTGGAATAAATGCCTAAAAAACGCATGCGTTCGATCAGCGGGTTACTTTTGTCTGCCGCTTCCTGGAGTACACGTTCGTTAAATGCTAACCAGCTTAGCTCTTTCTCGATATATAACTTTTCCTGACCCATTACAGCTCACACTCCAGTTCATTCACAGGACGTGGTAAATCCGTCTCGTCCTTATTATGGCGAGCATTTCCACGATATGTCCAACAGTGCCAGAAAAGTATGACAGTTATTTTTTTTGTTGGGGAATTTAGCGGGTTGGGGGAGGGAATATCGGGTAAGCGAAGCGCCACCCGACATAGCAAACTACTCTTCGGCCGCATAACCCTGCGGGGGCAACTTCACGCCGTCCAGCCAGGCTGCGCCGTCGCGCATCTCCAGACGCCCGTCGACAAACCAGCTTACCACCAGCGGGTAAATGGCGTGCTCCTGCGTCTGCACGCGTTCGGTCACGTCGTCTTCGTTGTCGCCGTCAAAGACCGGGACTTTCGCCTGCAGGATCACCGGGCCACCGTCCAGCTCGTCGGTCACGAAATGGACGGAGGTACCGTGCTCCTCGTCACCGTTTTCCAGCACCTGACGATGGGTATGCAGGCCGGGATATTTTGGCAGCAGGGAAGGGTGAATATTCAGCAGTCGACCGGCGTAGTGTTCGACGAAGGCTGGGCTCAGAATACGCATATAGCCCGCCAGCACCACGAGGTCGGGCGCGTAGGCGTCAATCTCCTGCACCAGCTCGCGGTCAAAGGCTTCACGTCCGGCGAACTGGCTGGCTTCCAGCGCGTGAGCGGGAATGTTCGCTTCCCGCGCGCGCTCAAGGCCGAACGCGTCGGCCTTGTTGCTGAAAACTGCCCGAATGGTGCCATTGATTTTCTTCTGTTTGCAGGCGTCTATGATGGCCTGCAAATTGCTTCCGTTGCCGGAAATGAGCACCACGATGTTTTTCATTCAATGACCACACGCTGTTCGGAATCGGAGGCTTTAATCGTACCGATTTTCCACGCGTTTTCACCTTTCTCGGTCAGCAGCTTAACCGCTTTATCCGCTTCGCTTGCCGGCAGGGCGATAACCATGCCCACGCCGCAGTTAAAGGTGCGGTACATTTCGTGAGAGCTCACGTTGCCTGCAGTCTGCAGCCAGTTAAAGACGGCTGGCCACTGCCATGAGGATTCGTCGATCACCGCCTGGGTGTTGTCAGGCAGCACGCGCGGGATGTTTTCCCAGAAGCCGCCGCCGGTCAGGTGAGCAATAGCGTGAACGTCAACGTTCTCGATAAGCTCCAGCACGTTTTTCACATAGATGCGGGTTGGGGCCAGCAGGTGGTCGGCCAGCGGTTTGCCGTCCAGCTCGGTGGTCAGCGGGTCGCAGCCGCTTACTTCGAGGATTTTACGCACCAGAGAGTAGCCGTTAGAGTGCGGGCCGCTGGAGGCCAGCGCGATCAGCACATCGCCATCGGCCACTTTGCTGCCGTCGATAATTTCTGATTTTTCTACTACGCCGACGCAGAAGCCCGCGACGTCATAATCTTCGCCGTGGTACATGCCCGGCATTTCAGCGGTTTCACCGCCCACCAGCGCACAGCCGGACTGCAGACAGCCTTCGGCGATACCGTTTATGACGCTGGCTGCGGTATCCACATCCAGTTTGCCGGTCGCGTAGTAATCGAGGAAGAACAGCGGCTCTGCGCCCTGAACCACCAGGTCGTTCACACACATCGCAACCAGATCGATACCGATCGTGTCGTGACGTTTTAAATCCATCGCCAGGCGCAGCTTGGTGCCTACGCCGTCAGTACCCGAGACCAGAACAGGTTCACGATATTTTTGCGGCAGCGCGCACAGTGCGCCGAATCCACCCAGACCACCCATCACTTCCGGGCGGCGGGTTTTCTTCACCACACCTTTGATTCGGTCAACCAGCGCATTACCTGCGTCAATATCAACACCGGCATCTTTGTAGCTGAGAGAAGTTTTGTTGGTCACGGCTTAAATCCCCACGCGATTGCATAGCTAGTAAGAAAAATCGGCGCAATTCTAACAGTCCAGGCAAACGTTTGCGAGCCTATTCTGGACGTGGGGATCTTTTTTTCTGTATAGCCCGTAAATGCAGCCAAACTTGACTCCGTTCACGAAAATGAAACCGGTTTCGGCGATCTGCTTGCAACGAATATCCCCATTGCACATCATCGAACTGAAACCGGTTTCTGTAATTGTTTTTGCAGAAAATAACGCAGAATGAGGGAAAGCGAATGTCAGGATTCAAAGCAGATTTTCTGTGGGGTGGGGCCGTTGCGGCGCACCAGCTTGAGGGCGGCTGGAAAGAGGGCGGTAAGGGCGTAAGCGTTGCCGACGTCATGACCGCGGGCGCCCACGGCGTGCCGCGTGAAATCACCAACGGCGTGCTGGAGGGGAAAAACTACCCTAACCATGAGGCTATCGATTTCTACCACCGTTATAAAGAAGACATCAAACTCTTTGCCGATATGGGGTTCAAATGCTTCCGTACCTCTATCGCCTGGACGCGTATCTTCCCGAAAGGCGACGAGCTGGAGCCGAACGAGGCGGGCCTCAAATTCTATGACGATCTGTTCGACGAATGCCTGAAGTACGGCATCGAACCGGTTATCACGCTTTCCCACTTTGAGATGCCGTTTCACCTGGTGACGGAATACGGCGGCTGGCGCAACCGTAAGCTGATCGACTTCTTCGTGCGTTTTGCAAAGGTCGTTTTTGAGCGTTACCAGCACAAGGTGAAGTACTGGATGACCTTTAACGAGATCAACAACCAGGCCAACTTCCACGAAGACTTTGCGCCATTTACCAACTCCGGGCTGAAGTACGCGCCGGGTGAAGACCGCGAGCCGGTGATGTTCCAGGCGGCGCACTACGAGCTGGTGGCCAGCGCCCTGGCGGTGAAGGCGGGGCGCGAGATTAACCCGTCGCTGCAGATCGGCTGCATGATTGCCATGTGCCCCATCTACCCGCTGACCTGTGCGCCGGACGACATGATGATGGCGATGAACGCCATGCACCGTCGCTACTGGTTTACCGACGTTCACGTGCGCGGCAAATATCCGCAGCATCTGCTCAACTACTTCGAGCGTCGCGGCTTCGCGCTGGATATCACCGAAGAAGATAAAGCCGCGCTGAAACAGGGCTGCGTGGATTACATCGGGTTCAGCTACTACATGTCTTTCGCCACCAAAGCGACGGCAGATAACCCGGCGCTGGACTACGACGAAAGCAAGAGCCTGGTCTCCAACCCGTACGTGCAGAAATCTGACTGGGGCTGGCAGATTGATCCGGTCGGGCTGCGCTACTCTCTGAACTGGTTCTGGGATCACTATCAGCTGCCGCTGTTTATCGTTGAGAACGGCTTTGGCGCGATCGACGTGCAGGAGAGCGACGGCACGGTGAACGACCAGTACCGCATCGATTACCTTTCAGCACACATCCGCGAGATGAAAAAAGCAGTGGTGGAAGACGGCGTGGATCTGATGGGCTATACCCCGTGGGGCTGTATCGACCTGGTGTCTGCCGGAACGGGCGAAATGAAAAAACGCTACGGCTTTATCTTTGTCGATAAAGATAACGAAGGTAACGGCACCCTGAACCGCAGCAAGAAGAAATCGTTCGACTGGTATAAGCAGGTGATTGCGAGCAACGGCGATAACCTCTAATTGTCGGGTGGCGCTAACGCTTACCCGACCTACAATACACGTAGGCCCGCGTAAGCGCAGCGCCACCGGGCAAGACCCCGCACCCAAGCCGGAGCCCAGCCTCCGGTTTTTTTGTTTTTGATTGATGTACGTCAAGCAAGTTGGGTATGGCGCAATCCGAAAAAAGCGGTATAATCCCGCGATTTTTTTGCGGATGCCACCTCAGAGGAGAAAGAGAATGAAGATTGTGGAAGTGAAACACCCACTCGTTAAACACAAGTTGGGCCTGATGCGTGAGCATGACATCAGCACGAAGCGTTTTCGCGAACTGGCTTCTGAAGTGGGCAGCCTGCTGACCTACGAAGCAACCTCCGATCTGGAAACGGAAAAAGTGACCATCGAAGGCTGGAACGGCCCGGTGCAGGTTGAGCAGATCAAAGGTAAGAAAATTACCGTGGTGCCTATCCTGCGTGCCGGTCTTGGCATGATGGAAGGCGTGCTGGAGCACGTACCGAGCGCGCGCATCAGCGTGGTCGGTATCTACCGTAACGAAGAGACGCTGGAGCCGGTACCTTACTTCCAGAAGCTGGTCTCTAACATCGACGAGCGCATGGCGCTGGTGGTTGACCCAATGCTGGCGACCGGCGGTTCAATGATCGCCACCATCGATCTGCTGAAAAAAGCGGGCTGCAGCAGCATTAAGGTGCTGGTTCTGGTTGCTGCTCCGGAAGGGATCGCGGCGCTGGAAAAAGCGCACCCGGACGTTGAGCTGTACACCGCCTCTATCGACCAGGGGCTGAACGAGCACGGGTACATCATCCCGGGGCTCGGCGATGCCGGCGATAAGATCTTTGGTACGAAATAATCGAATAACGATAAATAAGCCGACTTTGATAGTCGGCTTTTTTTTGAATAAAAACCAACAATACTACACAGAGGAAAACACTATGACGCGCCGTGCTATCGGGGTGAGTGAAAGACCGCCGCTTTTACAGACTATCCCGCTTAGTTTGCAGCACCTGTTCGCTATGTTTGGCGCAACCGTGCTGGTGCCAATCCTGTTTCACATTAACCCGGCTACCGTGCTGCTGTTCAACGGCATCGGGACGCTGCTGTACCTCTTTATCTGTAAAGGCAAAATCCCGGCGTATCTGGGGTCGAGCTTTGCTTTTATCTCGCCGGTGCTGTTGCTGCTGCCCCTGGGGTATGAAGTGGCGCTGGGCGGCTTTATCATGTGCGGCGTGCTGTTCTGCCTGGTTTCCTTCATTGTGAAGAAAGCCGGTACCGGCTGGCTGGACGTGATGTTCCCGCCTGCGGCGATGGGCGCCATCGTTGCCGTTATCGGCCTGGAGCTGGCGGGCGTGGCGGCGAATATGGCCGGCCTGCTGCCTGCGGACGGCCAGTCACCGGACTCCAAAACCATTATCATCTCACTGGTGACGCTGGGCGTGACGGTATTTGGCTCCGTGCTGTTCCGCGGTTTTATGGCGATTATCCCGATCCTGATCGGCGTGCTGGCGGGCTACGCGCTCTCCTTCGTCATGGGCGTTGTGGATACAACCCCGATTGCCGAGGCGCACTGGTTCGCGCTGCCAACTTTCTACACCCCACGCTTTGAATGGTTCGCCATTTTCACCATTCTGCCTGCCGCGCTGGTGGTAATTGCGGAGCACGTTGGCCACCTGGTGGTGACGGCGAACATCGTGAAGCGCGACCTGATCCGCGACCCGGGTCTGCACCGCTCCATGTTTGCCAACGGTTTCTCCACCATCATCTCCGGTTTCTTCGGCTCCACGCCAAACACCACTTACGGTGAAAACATCGGCGTGATGGCGATTACCCGCGTCTACAGTACCTGGGTTATCGGCGGCGCGGCGATCATCGCCATTCTGCTCTCCTGCGTGGGCAAGCTGGCGGCAGCGATCCAGATTATCCCGGTCCCGGTAATGGGCGGCGTTTCCCTGCTGCTGTACGGCGTGATCGGTGCCTCCGGTATTCGCGTGCTGATTGAATCCAAAGTGGATTACAGCAAGGCGCAAAACCTGATCCTGACCTCCGTTATCCTGATCATCGGCGTGAGCGGCGCGAAGGTGCACATCGGTGCGGCCGAGCTGAAGGGCATGGCGCTGGCGACCATCGTGGGCGTGGGCCTGAGCCTGATTTTCAAGCTGATCTCGGTGATCCGCCCGGAAGAGGTGGTGCTGGACGCTGACGAAAGCGAAAAAGCCCCACACTGATCCATTAACTGGGCGAAGGATCGCCCGGTTCTCTCCTGGCGGGTTCCGTGTTAAACTCATCGCCGATTTTATGTAAGATCTCTGGTTGAGGTATTTCTGAACGGACCGGCACAGCTCTCTCTGCCACTCTATCTCCCTGACGACGAAACTTTTGCGAGTTTCTGGCCGGGTGATAACCCCTCTTTACTGGCTGCACTGCAAAACGTGCTGCGTCAGGATCACAGCGGATACATCTATATCTGGTCACGCGAAGGCGCGGGGCGCAGCCACCTGCTGCATGCGGCCTGTGCCGAGCTTTCGGCGCGCGGCGATGCGGTCGGCTACGTGCCGCTGGATAAACGTACCTGGTTTGTGCCTGAAGTGCTTGAGGGCATGGAACATCTCTCGCTGGTCTGCATCGATAATATCGAATGCGTGGCGGGGGACGAGCCGTGGGAAATGGCGATCTTTAACCTCTACAACCGCATTCTGGAGTCAGGCAAAACCCGGCTGCTGATCACCGGCGATCGTCCGCCGCGCCAGCTTAATCTTGGGCTGCCGGATCTGGCGTCTCGTCTGGACTGGGGACAAATCTACAAGCTCCAGCCGCTGTCAGATGAAGATAAGCTGCAGGCGTTACAGCTGCGAGCAAAGCAGCGCGGCTTTGAGCTGCCGGAAGACGTGGGCCGTTTCCTGCTCAAGCGTCTGGACCGTGAGATGCGCACCCTGTTTGATACGCTCGATCAGCTCGATCGCGCCTCCATTACCGCCCAGCGCAAGCTGACCATTCCGTTTGTGAAAGATATTCTTAAGCTGTAGTTATGCCGGGTGGCGGCTGCGCCTTACCCGGCCTACATATGGCGCCCGTAGGCCCGGTAAGCGCAGCGCCACCGGGCTAAAGATCCCCCAGCAAGTGCTCCACCAGCAGCGGAATCGGCCTTCCCGACGCCACGCTCCTGCCGTTCTCGCGCCACAGCGCCGTGCCGCTGATGTCCAGATGCGCCCACGGGATCGTCTGCGGGCAAAAATGGTGCAGCAGCCACGCCGCCGACGCGCTGATTGCCGCGTTGTTTGTCGGGGTGTTGCACAGATCGGCAATCGCGCTGTCGGTCTGCTTTTTCAGCCGCGCATCCAGCGGCAGGGACCACACTTCGTCACCGCTCCGTTTTCCCGCCTGCGTCAGCGCGGCGCGCAGCGGCTCGTCCTGCGTCATTAATCCACTCAACTCATACCCCAGCGCTTTCACCACCGCACCGGTTAAGGTCGCCATATCAATGATATAGCGCGCCTGCGGATTGCGCTGGCTGGCCCAGGCGATGGCATCCGCCAGCACCAGTCGGCCTTCGGCATCGGTGTTGTTGATTTCAACCGTCATGCCGTTGCAGGCCGTTGCTACCGAGCCGGGCTGCATGGCGTCCGGGCCGATGGCGTTTTCCGCCAGCGCCAGCACGCCCATGATGCGTACGGGCAGCGCCAGCTCTGCTACGGTCAGCATCAGCCCCAGCACGTTGGCCGCACCGCACATGTCGTATTTCATGGTGTACATGCCTGCGCCTTCCTTCAGCCACAGGCCGCCGGTATCGAAGGTAATGCCTTTACCTACGTAGCAGCGCACCGGGCCGTCAGAAACGCCGTCGTAATGAATAGCCAGCAGACGTGGCGGGCAGGTCGCCCCTTTGCCGACGGCGTTCAGCAGCCCAAGACCCTGCTCAACAATAGCCTTTTCGTTCAGCACCTCGCAGCGCAGGGCTGGGTAGGCGGCACACAGTTTTTGCGCCTCTTCGGCCATAAACTGCGGCGTACAGCGATCGGACGGTATATCCGCCAGGCGACGCGCTGCGACCATGCCGTGAGCGATGGCCTGCTGCTGGCGGAAAATTGTTTCCAGCTTCGCCTGCTGTTCCGGCAGGCAGAGGGCGGTGATGTGCTTAATACGAACGCACTCACTGGTTTTTTTCAGCTGTAAATCGCTCAGCCTGTGCGCCTGATTAAAGAGAAAACGCAGCACCTGCGCCAGCACCACCTCGTCGATATCCGTCACGTCCAGCACGATATCTGCGCTGACGGGAGAGGCAAAAATTGGTCGCAGGGCGGCAAGCAGGCCTTCAGTGAGCGCGTCATGCCAGAGCGCATCCGGCAGCAGGGTGATGCGCGCAAAGGGCGCGCAGCCAAAGCGGGTGTCCGCGATGCCGTCAGAGTCACGCATTTCCGCAACAAGCGCGGTTTGCGGCAACTGCGCACAGGAGACGCGGGCGATTAAATGGCTTCGCGGCTTCGCGTCAGAAAGCGCGGTGATAAACTGATACGCGATCATCATGACTCCTCAATCGGTGCGCGGATCCGCGCGGCGTAGGCCTGCATCCACTCTTCGTCCACGGTGTGATAGTGCGTTTTCTCCCGCTGGCGCTCGGTACGAAAAACGGTGAGGGGCTGACGGGCCGTCGCCACCACAAACGAGAAGGTTTTGATGTTAGTGGCGGCGCCAAATTCGCCCCTGTTGTTCATGCACACCACGGAGAGATCGCCCACGCGACCGAAGCGCGACATCAGCTTGTCTTCCAGCTCGAACACCACGGAATCTGCCGCCTGTTGCGGCGTCATACCCTGCGCCATGCGACGAACGATTTCGTAGCTCGTGCAGCCTTTCATCAGATCTTCACCGACGCCCGTAGCGGTGGCCGCGCCGGTTTCGCTGTCGCAGTAAAAGCCGGAGCCGATAATCGGCGAATCCCCAATGCGGCCGCGTTTTTTCATAAACAGGCCGCTGGTGGAGGTGGCAACGCTCATTGAGCCCTGCTTATCGAGGCCGATAACGCCGACGGTGTCGTGTCCGTCGTACGGGCTTAAGCCTTTATCCAGCGTCTCGCGGCAGCGTTTGCGGTAGTGCTGCATAGCCCGTTCGGTGAGCATGCTTTTGTCGGCAAAGCCCTGACTTAGCGCCCATTCACGCGCGCCCTGGCCGACCAGCAGGCTGTTGTAGCGCTGGCGGCTGAGCGCGTGCGCCACGCGCACCGGGTTGGCGATATCCACCAGGTTCCCCACGGCACCGAACGCCAGCGTGTCGCCGTCCATGAATGCCGCATCCAGCTCGACTTCGCCGTTTTCGGTCGGCAGCCCGCCGTAGCCGACGGATTTATAAAACGGAAAGTCTTCGACGGCGGCGACGGCATCAACCACCGCCGTAGCGACCGGTTTTCCCGCCGCCAGGGCAGACGCAGATTCCGTTACCCCTTCAAGCGCCATTCGCCAGGTTGCGATAATTCCCCACATGCTTTACTCCTGTTTTGCAAGGGTGGTGTCGGTTTGCGTAACGGTGGCAATTTCCGCCGCGCGGTACTGTTTGTCCACGATACGCATGAAAGGCAGGTACAGCATGGCGCCAATTAGCAGGTTGATCAGCTGCATCACGCTGCCGCTCAGGTGTCCGGTGACGATAAAACCGCTGATCACCGGCGGCAGCGTCCAGGGGATAAACACCCCGGTGGTGACGGCGACCGCGCCAATCTTCATCGCCGCATACTGCACGGTGACCAGCACCAGCGGCACCAGGTTGAACGGAATAAGCATGATCGGGTTCATGATCACCGGCAGGCCAAACAGAATCGGCTCGTTGATGTTAAACACTGACGCCCCGGCGCCGAGGCGCGCCACTTCGCGCATGTTTTTACTGCGGGCGAAAATCAGCATCGCAATCACCAGCGACAGCGTAGCACCCGCGCCGCCCATCCAGATCATGTCAAAAAACTGTTCCGTGATAATGTGCGGCGGCGTCGTCCCCGCCTGGATCGCGGCGATGTTGTCGGTCTGGTTTTCCATCCACAGCGGACGAATGATGCCGTTAATCATCGAGCCGGAGTTAATGCCCACTGACCAGAGAATGGTGATGCTGAAGACGGTCATCAGCGCACCGAAATAGGAGGTGCCGTAGTGGCGCACCGGGGTAGCAACCACTTCATAAATAAACTGGTGGATGGTGTTGTAGTGAGTGTTTTCGAAGACGATGCGGATACCCAGCACCAGAATCATCACCAGCAGGGCGGGGATCAGCGCCGCGAACGACTCCTGCACCGCAGGAGGCACGCCGTCCGGCATTTTAATGACCAGATTTTTGCGCTTCAGCCAGCAGAACAGCTCCGTCCAGAGCAGCGAGCCGATCATCGCCACGAACAATCCTTTGCTGCCAATCCACTCCACCGGCATCACGGTAATCCCGCCGTTTTCCGCCACCTTAATAAACGGCGTCAGGATCAGAAACGCGACCAGCGCCAGAATGCCGCAGGAGATGCGGTCCTCGCCGTAGTGTTCCGCCAGGCGGAAGGCGACCAGGAAGCTGATGAACAGCGACATGGTGGAGAACACCGCGTTGAATGGAATTTCAATAATCGCGCTCCAGTTCTCGCCAAAGGCCTGAGACATAAACTGCTGATAGGCCTGGTTAGGGAAGGAGGAGATAACCAGCAGAATGGAGCCGACGATAATAAACGGCATGAATGACACGTAGGCACCGCGAATGGCCCCGAGATGACGCTGCTGGGCCGTTTTCGCCGCCAGGGGCATCAGTTTTGCTTCAAGAAATCCCAGAACATTGTTCATTGTGAACTCCGTACAAGATTGAAGGGTGTTGTTTATGTTATGTCTGTGGATTATCAGTGAAGCGCGGCGAGCGAAAGGTGAAACCGGTCACAAAGCAATCGCCTGTGTTATATAAATCTCATATGATTAGTTAACGGAATTGTTGCGATGGAAATTAAACTTCACGCCAATGCGACCACCACGCCGCGCATCCGCCGCTATCTGCAACAGTCAGATAAAAGCGACAGAGAGCTTGCCGTTGAGCTGGGGATCTCGGTCACGACCGTCAGGCGCTGGCGCAACCGCGACCAGGTTTCGGATAACCACACCACGCCAAAAGTGATACACAAAGCGTTGAGACAGGATCAGGTGACGCTGGTGAATGCGCTGCGCGACATCTCAGGGGCGCCGTTAGATGAACTGCTGCAGATGGTTAACGACGTGCTGGGGATCCGCGTTTCAAGGGCAACGCTGAATCGCTATCTCAAACCAGCCTCCGCGAAGCTAAAAGGGGGGCCGTTGCAGGGAATAAAAGCGCTGAAGGCTGGCATGCGGCCGCATACGCTGATGCTCCATCATCTGCCTTTATCCCTGCACATGGACGATGGGGGTGAACAACACCTGCTCTGGGCGCGCGAACCAGTGAGCGGCTGGTGTTATGCCCGGCTCTATGCGGGACTGTCGCCCCAGTTGCTCAGTACCTGGACGCGGGCGCTGCTTGATGACTGTCCGGCTGATATACAATCTATTGAGACTTTTGGTTTTGAGCTGACGGATGCTGCAAAAGATGTGGCTGTAAAAACGCATCCCCAAAAACACAACGCGCTTCAGGTAGCGGTGCCATTAGGCGATGTTATTCCTCGCGTGAATGATGAACCGGCGGGAGAGGTATTGATCGCGCTGTGCGAGTTTTATAACCGGGGCAAAACGCAGAAAAAGCTGGGAGAGAGTACGCCGCAGGCGTTTCTGGAAGCGCTGCGGCGTAAGGACTAGAGGATGTCGAGCACATCTTCCGGCGGACGGCCAATGCGCGCCTTGCCGTTCGCCACCACAATCGGGCGTTCAATCAGCTTTGGATTGTCGACCATCGCCTGTACCAGCTCAGCCTCGGTGAGGCGGCTGTCATCCAGATTAAGCGATTTATACAGATCCTCTTTCTGACGCATCAGTTCGCGCGCGCTGCCCATCCCCAGCATGTGCAGCAGCTCGCGGATCGTCTGCGCGTCCGGCGGCGTCTCCAGATACAGCACCACTTCCGGGTCGATGCCGTTAGATTTCAGCAGGCTGAGGGTGTCGCGGCTCTTGGAGCAGCGAGGGTTATGGTAAATTTTTACCGCGTCTGTCATGACTTCTCCTTTATTACATCTTCTCGTACGGCTTAAAGCGTTGTTGCAGGCCGCGCAACTGGTCGATACGCGCATCGTAGCGGGCCTGCTGCAGGCTGCCGAGCTTCACCTGCGAGCTGGCGCTGCTAAGCAGGGAAATAGCCTGATCGAGACGGCCCGCCAGCGCCAGCCCTTCAGCACGCGCCGCCAGTTCCTGATCGCGGTTACCCAGTTGCCCCTGCGCCTGAGCGAGCAGCTCCCAGCCGTTCTGGTCATCTTTATTGTTAAACGTGTAGCGGTTCAGAATGGTCACGGCCTGCGCAGGCTGACCGCCCTGCAAGTAAGCGTTCGCCAGGTTAAGCTGCAGCACCGGGTTGGTCCGTATGTCTTTCGCCCCTTTCAGGCGGTTAATCGCATCAGTGG
This sequence comes from Enterobacter cloacae complex sp. P47BA, assembly GCF_014930485.1. Classification (NCBI taxonomy): domain Bacteria; kingdom Pseudomonadati; phylum Pseudomonadota; class Gammaproteobacteria; order Enterobacterales; family Enterobacteriaceae; genus Enterobacter; species Enterobacter cloacae complex sp. P47BA. The sequence goes on from NZ_JADBRF010000010.1 coordinate 169,591, forward strand.
CTTTCTTCTGCCCCAGATCGATATCCGTCGAGAGATCGAGATACCACGGATTGTTCGGGTCGGCTGCCAGCAGCGGCTGCAGCGCTTTACGCGCCTCGTCGTATTTACTGGCTTCCATCGCCTGTAGCGCCTGACCATACTGCGCGGCATTTTTTTCCCGCACGTTGCCTTTCGCCAGGGTATCCAGCAGATCGCTGGTGAGCTGGTTACGTCCGGAGTTGTACATGCCGAGCGTTCTTACTTTCGCCATGTAGAAGTCCTGCGAAGACTGCACGACCACCGGGCGCATCTGGTTGGCACGGTTGCGTGCGTCCGAGAGACGGCTTTCCGGCAGCGGGTGGGTGAGCAAAATTTCCGGCGGACGGGAAGAATACCGTGCCTGGTCGAGCAGTTTTTCCAGGAAGCTCGGCATGGCCTGCGGGTCAAAGCCGGAGCGCTGTAAAACCTGAATGCCGATGCGGTCAGCTTCCTGCTCGTTTTGCTGGGTGAAGCTGATCATCCCCTGACGCGTTCCCGCAAGCGTACCGGTCAGGGCCGCCATCCCGGCCTGCGGGCTGGCCATCGCCAGCAGAATAGAGCCCAGTGCGCCCACCCAGGTGAGCGGGGCGTTACGTTTCTGGTCTTCCATTGCACGCGCGAGGTGGCGCTGGGTAACGTGCGAAATTTCGTGCGCCATTACCGAAGCCAGCTGGCTTTCGTTGTCTGAGTAACGGAATAACGCCGAATGCAGCACCACGTTTCCGCCGAAGAAGGCGAAGGCGTTGATTTCGTCGTTATTAATCAAATAGAAGTGGAAGGGCGTTTTTACCGAGTCGGCGTGCGCCACCAGGCGCATCCCCAGCCCGTTAATGTACTGCACCAGCAAAGGGTCGTTGATCAGCGGGGCGCTACCGCGCAGCTGGCGCACATAGTAATCACCCATCTGCATCTCTTGCCCGATAGAGAGCGTGCTTCCTGCCGTGGTGCCCATGTCCGGCAATGAATCGGACGAGTCAGCGAAAGCGGGCAACACCTGACCGACCGTCACTGCGGCAATCAGTGTTGCAACCAGTGTTTTTCTCAACTGCCTGAACATAACCACTGTCCTGTATGTTGGAGGTGCTAATTTGACCGATGAACCGGCATATCGTTCATCTCTGCTGCCCTGCGAGTGTAGCCGTGTTACCGCATGAAGAAAATCCCATTCATCAGGCTTTTGCGGATTGTGACAGGGATACAAAAAGCGAAAGTCTTTTTTGTGACAGTTAGATACAATTCACCGTCTCACTCCCGCCAATCGATTCAGGGAAGGGTTGTATGCTCGAAATGTTAATGCAGTGGTATCGGCGTCGGTTCAGTGACCCGGAAGCCATTGCTTTGCTGGTTATTCTGGTTGCCGGGTTCGGTATTCTGTTCTTCTTCAGCGGCCTGCTCGCCCCTCTGCTGGTGGCGATTGTGCTCGCGTACCTGCTGGAGTGGCCAACGGCGCGCCTGGAACATATCGGCTGTTCGCGCCGCTGGGCAACGAGTATCGTGCTGGTGCTGTTTGTCGGCATTCTGCTGCTGATGGCATTTGTGGTGATGCCGGTTGCCTGGCAGCAGGGGATCTACCTGATCCGCGATATGCCCGGCATGTTGAACAAGCTGTCTGATTTCGCCGCCACGCTGCCGCGTCGTTACCCCGCGCTGATGGATGCGGGGATCATAGATGCGATGGCCGAAAACATGCGCGCCCGCATCATGACGATGGGCGATTCGGTGGTGAAATACTCTCTGGCCTCGCTGGTGGGGCTGCTGACGCTGGCCGTCTATCTTGTGCTCGTGCCGCTAATGGTGTTCTTCCTGGTCAAGGACAAAGAGCAGATGCTGAACGCGGTACGCCGCGTGCTGCCGCGCAATCGCGGGCTGGCCGGGCAGGTCTGGCAGGAGATGAACCAGCAGATCACCAACTACATTCGCGGCAAGGTGCTGGAGATGATAGTCGTGGGAGTCGCCACCTGGATTGGCTTCCTGATCTTCGGCCTGAACTACTCGCTGCTGCTGGCGGTGCTGGTCGGATTTTCGGTTCTGATCCCGTATATCGGCGCGTTTGTGGTAACCATTCCGGTGGTGGGCGTTGCGCTGTTCCAGTTTGGTCTGGGTACCGAGTTCTGGAGCTGCTTTGCGGTATACCTGATTATTCAGGGGCTGGACGGTAACCTGCTGGTGCCGGTGCTGTTCTCCGAGGCCGTGAACCTGCATCCGCTGGTGATTATCCTGTCGGTGGTAATTTTCGGCGGGCTGTGGGGGTTCTGGGGCGTGTTCTTTGCCATTCCGCTGGCGACGCTGATTAAAGCGGTGGTGCACGCGTGGCCGGATGTGCCTGCGGTGGAAGAGAAGTAGTTTTAGTGCGGGGTGAGGGGGAACATACGGGTCTGGTGGTCATTCCGTTCACTTTATGTTCCTTGCTACTCTGTAAGGACATGACCTGTGAACGTGCCAGGGCGGCTCAATCGCCGCCGCCCTGGCGACCCGGGCTCCCGGCGGTAAATCGCCGCTTCGCGGTGCCTTCGGCTTATTCCTTCCGGCTTGTCGGGGGCGGGCGGAGGTAACGTCCCTGTAAAGCCCGCCCTCTCGGCGCATCCATGCGCCTCGCCCCGGCCTACAGGAAACGCCTCAGCGATTTACAGCCGGACCAGGACATCGCTGTTAGTTATTCATTTCTCTGAAGCAATGTTCATCGCTTCAGGAAAAAATTACTGGGGATTCCTCAGCCCACAGGGAGAGGGAAATTCACTTTTTACAGCAGCTTAGCCAGACGGTTAATATCGGACTGGATAGCCCCAGCGGTGACATCGCGCCCCGCGCCCGGGCCGCGGATCACCAGCGGGTTATCGCGGTACCAGCGGCTTTCAATGGCGAAGACGTTATCGCACGGCAGCAGGGCCGCCAGCGGATGGTCAGGACGCACCGCCTCGACACCCACACGCGCCTTACCGTTCGCCTCGAAACGCGCCACGTAGCGCAGCACCAGCCCCATCTCGTTTGCCGCTTCCAGACGCTGCACCATCTGGTCATTCAGCTCGTCGCCGTTTTCGAAGAAGTGGTCAACAGAACCTTCTTCGCAGCCCGCAGGCACCAGCGACTCGACGCGGACGGAATCCGGTTCGATGTCATAACCGGCTTCACGCGCCAGGATCACCAGCTTGCGCATCACGTCTTTACCGGAGAGGTCAACGCGCGGATCGGGCTCGGTTAAGCCCTGCTGCCACGCCTGATCCACCAGGTCGGTGAACGGTACGGTGCCGTCAAACTGCAGGAACAGCCAGGAGAGCGTGCCGGAGAAGATCCCGCTCAGCGCCAGAATGCTGTCGCCGCTTTCAATCAGGTCACGCACGGTATGGTTAACCGGCAGGCCCGCGCCAACGGTGGCATTATAGAGCCAGTGGCGGCCCGTTTTTTCAAACGCGTCGTGGATCTGACGGTATTTATCGGTGCTGCTCGCCCCCGCCAGCTTGTTGGCGCTGATGACGTGGAAACCGTGGCTGGCGAAATCCAGATACTGATCGGCAAGCTGTTCGCTGGCGGTGACGTCCAGCACCACCAGATCGTCATACGGGTGCGCGCGCATCCACAGGAACAGCGACTCTTCATCCTGCTCAACCGCTTCATCGTTAAAGAAGGCAAGCGCCCGGCTGGCATCCAGCCCTTCGTAGTTCAGCAGGCTGCGGCGGCTATCCACCACGCCCGCAAGAATAAATTCAAACCCGGTACGCGCCGAAAGCGTGACCTGTTCGCGGGCGAACAGCTCCAGCCAGCGGGAACCGATGTTACCCTTGCCAAACAGCACCAGGCCGATGCGTTTTTCCGCGCGGAACAGCGAGGTGTGCAGACCCTGAATCAGGCTTTCGGTTGGGCCTTTACGCAGCACGGCGACCAGGCTGATGCCCTCTTCCGACTGCCAGGTGAACTCCACCGGCTGGCCCTTCAGCTGCTGCCAGAAGCGGTGGCAGTGCAGCGGGTTACGGGTGACGCCCGCGCCGACCATCGCCACCAGCGCCAGCCCCTGGCGCAGGCGAAGCTCGCCCGGCAGGCCCGCTTCGTCAAGAATTTTCAGCGCGCTGTCCGCCACTTCGGCGGTATAGCAGAACTGCAGCAGCTGACGATCGTTATGCACGCCAACGGCCAGCGGACGCACCTGGGCGCGTTTCAGGATCGTGTCGATATCTTTATGCGCCAGCCTGAAGTCCTGGCCCGCAGGGACCTGGAACTCGATCAGGCAGATGTCGTCGTGGCTGGTGACAATGCGCGCGCCCGTGCCGGACGCCAGCACGCGCTCAATGCGGGTAGACCCCTGATCCGGCGTATAGCTACAGCGCAGCTGCAGGTCAATATCGCTGCCGGAAACCGGCTGCAGCGTGCGCGCGTGCAGCACCGGGGCCGCCAGACGCGCCAGCTCGCTCGCTTCGTCGAGACGCAGCAGCGGAAGCAGGCAGGCATCTTTCACTTTACGCGGGTCTGCGCTGTAGACACCGGCCACGTCGCTCCAGATGGTGACGCGGGACACGCCCGCCAGGGCACCGATCTGCGTTGCCGAGTAGTCCGAGCCGTTACGGCCCAGCAGCACGGTTTCACCGGCGTTGCTGCGGCTGATAAAGCCGGTGACGACAATACGTTTGCCCGGATGCTGCACCAGCAGCTGTTGCAGCAGCGGATAGGACAACCCTTCGTCCACCTGCGGCTGCGCGGCGCGTTCCGCACGCAGGAAATCACGCGCGTCGAGCCAGGCCGCGTCCACGCCCAGGTGTTGCAGCACGGCGGCCATCAGGCGCGCGGACCACACTTCACCGTGGCCCACCACTTCGGCATACACCGCGTCGGTAATCCCGCTGTCCAGCAGAGCAGCCAGACGCTCAAGGTCATGCGTGAAGGCGCTGATCAGCCCGTCCGCCACGTCCGCAGGCAGCAGGCCGGCAATCAGCTCGCTCTGGTAACGACGTAAGGACTGTTGCACCTGATGCGCAGAAAGGCGATCGGTCTGGCTCAGTTTCAGCCAGCTAATCAACTGGTTGGTGGTGCTGCCCGCCGCCGAGACAACCATCATGTCACCCGGCTGTGAATATTCGGTCATGATCCCTGCGACGCGCAGATAACATTTCACATCAGCAAGACTACTACCACCAAACTTGTGCAGCTGACGACCCTTCGCCCCTGCCTGCGCTATCACACTCATGATTACCCCTTGGCTGCGACCCGGAAGCCATTTTCCAGATCGGCAATTAAATCTTCAGAATCTTCAATACCGGTCGAGATACGCAGCAGCGTCTCGGAAATCCCGGCGGCGGCACGTGCTTCCGGTGCCATACCTGCGTGCGTCATGGTCGCGGCGTGGGAGATCAAGCTTTCAACCCCACCTAAGGATTCCGCCAGCGTAAACAATGACAGCCCGCTCAGGAAGCGACGCAGCGTTTGCTCGTCACCGTCCAGTTCAAAACTTAACATCGCGCCAAATCCCTTCTGCTGGCGCGCGGCAATTTCATGCCCCTGGTTTTCCGGCAGCGACGGGTGATAAAGCTTCTTCACCAGCGGCTGGGTTTTCAGGAAATCGACAATCGCCTGGGCATTACGCTGCGCCACGTCCATGCGCGGCGACAGCGTGCGGATGCCGCGCAACAGCAGGTAACTGTCGAACGCGCCCGCGGTGACGCCAATGTTATTAGCCCACCATGCCAGTTCCGTGACAACGTCGGGATCTTTTGCAATCACCACGCCCGCCACCACGTCAGAATGGCCGTTCAGATATTTAGTGCATGAATGCAATACCAGATCCGCACCCAGTGCTAACGGGTTCTGAAGGGCCGGACTGAGGAAGGTATTATCCACTACACTTATCGCTCCCGCATCCCTTGCGAGCTGACAAATTTTCGCAATGTCGACAACGCGCAACAATGGGTTGCTTGGACTTTCCACCAGAACCAGCTTCGGCTTCTCTGCCAGCGCCTGTTTCAGCGCCTGTTCGTCGTTTTGATCGACAAACAGCACGCGGTAGCAGCCGCGCTTTGCCAGGCTATCAAACAGACGATAACTGCCGCCGTAACAGTCATGCGGCGCAACCAGCAGATCGCCAGGCTTCAGGAACACCGTGGTCACCAGGTGAATGGCAGACATACCGGTATTGGTTAATACCGCACCCGCGCCGCCTTCCAGTTCCGCCAGCGCGCGCTGGGTTACATCACGCGTAGGGTTGCCGCGACGCGAGTAGTCATGCGCGCGCGGTTCATTAAATCCGGTGAAATTGTAGGTGCTGGAAAGATGAATGGGCGGGACAACGCAGCCGTACTGCTCGTCATCATTTAATCCGCTACGCACTGCGATCGTGGCCTGTTTACGCGTCATGGTGAGGGCTTCCTGGCGAATGAGGTGAAAAGTCAGCCACCAGAGTAAACATTGAAAGTATGGACGTCAATACATCTGGACATCTAAACTTCTTTGCGTATAGATTGAGCAATGCGCAAATAGCCGTTAAAATTATATGCTTTAGTGCACGCTGCAGCGGCAATATCCGTGCCACGGTATCGTCTCTACGGTAAACTACGCAAGATTACGGTTCAAAACGGGCAATGACCGGTTTGCACCTTTAGATTAATGACTGAGAGGATTAAAGGTATCTCATGGCTGAATGGAGCGGCGAATATATCAGCCCATACGCTGAGCACGGTAAGAAGAGTGAGCAAGTAAAGAAAATTACGGTTTCCATTCCTCTGAAGGTGTTGAAGATCCTCACCGATGAACGTACGCGTCGTCAGGTGAACAACCTGCGTCACGCAACCAACAGCGAACTGCTGTGCGAAGCGTTCCTGCATGCGTTTACCGGCCAACCGTTGCCGAACGATGACGATCTGCGCAAAGAGCGTAGCGACGAAATCCCGGAAGAGGCGAAGGTGATCATGCGTGAACTGGGTATTGACCCGGAGACGTGGGAATACTGAGAAGCGGATACAAAAAAGGCACCTTGCGGTGCCTTTTTTTCGGGAAACTTATTTAGCGCCCGGGATGCTGAAACGCTTGTTGAAGCGGTCAACACGGCCACCGGTTGCAACATCACGCTGCTTACCAGTGTAGAACGGGTGGCATTTGCCGCACACGTCCAGGTTCAGATCGTGACCCACGGTAGAGCGGATCTGGATAGAGTTACCGCAAGAGCAGTTTGCAGTAATCATTTCGTATTTCGGGTGAATATCTTTTTTCATGGGAGAACCTCAGTTAAGGCCGCGTCGCTCTTCCAGCCCTAACGCCAGACACCACGCGATGTTGAATGTAAGTTCTTTGGCGTAAAGTACACCAAAGGCGGCGAATCATACAGAATTTAACCAACGTATGCAAACTGATCCGCACGCCGCTTTTACTAATGTGTATACTAACGCGCCACTTTTCAAGTCAGGAAGATTCGATGCCCGTCGCTCACGTTGCCCTGCCCGTTCCGCTTCCCCGCACCTTTGACTACCTGCTGCCCGACAGCATGAGCGCCAAAGCGGGCTGTCGCGTGACCGTGCCGTTTGGCAAACAGCAGCGCGTGGGGATCGTCGTCTCCGTCAGCGATACAAGCGAATTGCCCCTCAATGAACTGAAATCGGTGGTTGAGGTGCTGGACAGCGAGCCGGTTTACTCCACCAGCACCTGGCGACTGCTGCTGTGGGCGGCAGATTATTATCATCACCCGATTGGCGACGTCCTGTTCCACGCCCTGCCGATCCTGCTGCGCCAGGGCAAAAGCGCCAGCCACGCCCCGATGTGGTACTGGTTTGCCACCGAACAGGGGCAGGCCGTGGACATCAACAGCCTGAAGCGTTCGCAGAAACAGCAGCAGGCGCTGGCGGCGCTGCGTCAGGGAAAAATCTGGCGGCACCAGGTCGACGAGCTTGAGGTCAGCGAAACGGCGCTACAGGCATTAAGAAAGAAAGGGTTGAGCGAGCTGGCCAGCGAAGCGCCCGCCCTTCACGACTGGCGCGACGGCTTCTCCGTCTCGGGCGATCGCCTGCGCCTGAATACCGAGCAGGCCACCGCGGTAGGCGCCATTCATAGCGCCTCGGACCGCTTTTCCGCCTGGCTGCTGGCGGGCGTGACGGGCTCCGGCAAGACCGAAGTCTATCTGAGCGTGCTGGAAAACGTGCTCGCGCAGGGTAAACAGGCGCTGGTGATGGTGCCGGAAATCGGCCTGACGCCGCAAACCATCGCCCGCTTCCGCGAGCGCTTTAACGCGCCCGTTGAGGTGCTGCACTCCGGGCTGAATGACAGCGAGCGCCTCAGCGCCTGGCTGAAAGCGAAAAACGGCGAAGCGGCGATTGTGATCGGCACCCGCTCGTCGCTGTTTACGCCGTTTAAAAACCTCGGCGTTATCGTCATCGACGAAGAGCACGACAGCTCCTATAAACAGCAGGAAGGCTGGCGCTATCACGCCCGCGATCTGGCGGTCTACCGTGCGCACAGCGAGCAAATCCCTATTATTCTCGGATCCGCCACGCCTGCGCTCGAAACGCTGCACAACGTGCGCCAGCGTAAATACCACATGCTGCGCCTGACGCGCCGCGCGGGGAATGCCCGCCCGGCCATCCAGCACGTGCTGGATCTCAAAGGCCAGCAGGTGCAGGCAGGCTTAGCGCCCGCCTTGATTTCCCGCATGCGCCAGCATTTGCAGGCGGGGAACCAGGTCATCCTGTTCCTGAACCGTCGCGGATTTGCCCCCGCCCTGCTGTGCCACGACTGCGGCTGGATTGCCGAGTGCCCGCGCTGCGACCACTACTACACCTTCCATCAGGCCCAGCGACATTTGCGCTGCCACCACTGCGACAGCCAGCGTCCGGTTCCTCGCCAGTGCCCGTCATGTGGTTCCACGCATATCGTGCCGGTCGGTCTGGGCACGGAACAGCTTGAACAGGCCCTTGGCCCCTTCTTCCCGGACGTGCCTATTTCCCGAATCGACCGGGACACCACCAGCCGCAAGGGGGCGCTGGAGCAGCAGCTGGCGGAAGTGCATCGCGGCGGCGCGCGCATCCTAATTGGCACCCAGATGCTGGCCAAAGGGCACCACTTCCCGGACGTGACGCTGGTCGCCCTGCTGGACGTCGACGGCGCGCTGTTCTCGGCAGATTTCCGCTCCGCCGAGCGCTTCGCCCAGCTTTATACCCAGGTTGCCGGGCGTGCCGGACGCGCGGGTAAACAGGGCGAGGTAGTACTGCAAACGCATCACCCTGAGCACCCGCTGCTACAGACTCTGCTGCACAAAGGTTATGACGCCTTTGCCGAGCAGGCGCTGGCCGAACGCCAGACCATGCAGCTGCCGCCGTGGACCAGCCACGTCATCATCCGCGCGGAGGATCATAACAACCAGCAGGCGCCGCTTTTCCTGCAACAGCTGAGGAATCTCCTGCAGGCCAGCCCGCTGGTGGATAACCAGCTGTGGATCCTGGGCCCGGTGCCGGCGCTGGCACCAAAACGCGGTGGACGTTTCCGCTGGCAAATTTTGCTTCAGCACCCCTCGCGTATTCGCCTGCAGCACATCGTCAGCGGCACGCTGGCGCTCATCAATACCCTGCCGGAAGCGCGTAAAGTGAAGTGGGTACTGGACGTCGATCCCATCGAAGGCTGAAGACGGATCGAAAAATTTAACGCGCCTCACACTTTTTATGAAAATTCTGTAACCGATTCCATTAACTATCTGTAAAAATGGTGATGTCCGCAGTTCGGTGTTCAGGCGAGGAGAAGACGTTGAAGTCCAGGAAAGAGGTTGCCACGGCGACCATGAAAGACGTTGCCGAGAAAGCACAAGTCTCAACGGCAACCGTGTCCCGCGCATTAATGAACCCGGATAAAGTCTCCCAGGCGACCCGTAACAAGGTTGAACAGGCGGCGCTGGAAGTGGGATATTTCCCGCAGGCGATGGGGCGGAACGTTAAGCGCAATGAATCTCGGACCATCCTGGTAATAGTGCCGGATATCTGCGATCCCTTCTTCAGCGAGATCATTCGCGGTATCGAAGTGACGGCGGCGGAGCAGGGCTATCTGGTGCTGATTGGCGACTGCGCTCACCAGAACCAGCAGGAAAAAACCTTTATCGACCTCATTATCACCAAGCAGATTGACGGCATGCTGCTGCTTGGCTCGCGCCTGCCGTTTGATGCCAGCATCGAAGAGCAGCGCAATTTACCGCCAATGGTAATGGCCAACGAATTTGCGCCAGAGCTTGAGCTGCCGACGGTCCACATTGATAACCTCACCGCCGCGTTCAACGCCGTAAACTATCTCCAGGAGCTGGGACATAAGCGGATTGGCTGCATTGCCGGGCCGGAAGAGATGCCGCTGTGCCACTACCGCCTGCAGGGCTATGTTCAGGCGCTGCGCCGTACCGGTGCGATTGTCGATCCGCACTATATTGCGCGCGGTGATTTTACCTTTGAAGCGGGCGGACAGGCGCTGGAGAAACTGCTGGCGCTGCCGGAACCACCAACGGCGGTGTTCTGCCACAGCGACGTGATGGCGCTGGGTGCGCTTTCACACGCCAAGCGCCGTGGCTTACGCGTGCCGAAAGATTTGTCGATTATCGGATTCGATAACATTTCACTTTCAGAGTTTTGCGATCCACCGCTCTCCACCGTTTCACAACCGCGCTATCAGATTGGCCGCGAAGCGATGCTGCTTCTGCTGGATCAGCTGCAGGGTCAAACGGTTAGCAGCGGCTCGCGTTTGCTGGACTGCGAGCTGATTATTCGCGGCTCTACCCAGGCATTGACTTAAAGTAAACGCCTTTCGGACACCCTTATCTGGTCAAAGCCCCGCCGCTTAAGTAACATGGCGGGCTGACGAACGAATAAATACAGCGAAACGATAGTGGCACAACGAGATTATGTACGTCGCGGCCAGCCGGCACCTTCGCGACGCAAAAAGAGCAGTTCAAAAAGCAAGCAGCGTAATCTGCCTGCGGTCTCGCCAGCAATGGTCGCTATTGCTGCGGCCGTGCTGGTGGCCTTTATTGGCGGCCTGTACTTCATCACGCACCATAAAAAAGAAGAGTCCGAGGCCCTTCAGGGCAACAAAGTGGTGGGAAATGGTCTGCCGCCGAAACCTGAAGAGCGCTGGCGCTATATTAAAGAGCTGGAAAGTCGTCAGCCCGGCGTGCGTGCGCCTACTGAGCCCTCAGCCGGTGGCGAAGTGAAGAATGCCGATCAGCTGACGGACGAGCAGCGCCAGCTGCTGGCACAGATGCAGGCCGATATGCGCCAGCAGCCGACGCAGCTGAATGAAGTGCCGTGGAATGAACAAACGCCAGCGCAGCGTCAGCAAACGTTGCAGCTGCAGCGTCAGCGCCAGGCACAAATTCAACAGCAGCAACAGCAGCAGTGGACGCAAACTCAGCCGGTACAGCAGCCGAAGGCCCAGCCATACCAGCAACCGCAGCAGCAGACGCGTACGGTGCAGTCGCAGCCTGTTCAACAGCCAAAAGCGCAGCCGCCAAAGCAAGCGGCGCAGCCGTATCAGGATCTGCTCCAGACGCCAGCGCATACCACCGCGCAGCAGCCGAAAACGCAGCAGGCCGCGCCGGTGACCAAAGAGACCGAAGCCCCGAAGCAGACGGCAGAGAAAAAAGACGAGCGCCGCTGGATGGTGCAGTGCGGTTCGTTTAAAGGTGCCGAGCAGGCGGAAACGGTGCGTGCACAGCTGGCGTTCGAAGGATTTGACTCACGCATTACCACCAATAACGGCTGGAATCGCGTGGTGATCGGCCCGGTTAAAGGCAAAGAAAACGCAGACGGCACCATTTCCCGTTTGAAAGTGGCTGGCCACACAAACTGCATTCGACTCGCCTCCGGGGGTTGAAACCCCCAAAATCCCCCCCATCTATCATTTAATTCAGCCCTGAGCACAGGCTCAGGGCTTCTGTTTCCCGAATCTGTAACCAGGGGGTCTGCTCGTGACAACAATAGTAAGTGTACGCCGTAACGGCCATGTGGTAATCGCCGGTGATGGCCAGGCCACGCTGGGTAATACCGTCATGAAAGGCAACGTGAAGAAAGTCCGTCGTCTCTACAACGACAAAGTGATCGCCGGTTTCGCAGGCGGCACGGCGGATGCCTTCACGCTGTTTGAACTGTTTGAACGCAAGCTGGAAATGCACCAGGGTCATCTGGTGAAAGCTGCCGTTGAGCTGGCAAAGGACTGGCGTACCGACCGTATGCTGCGCAAGCTCGAAGCGCTGCTGGCGGTCGCGGATGAAACCGCTTCGCTTATCATCACCGGTAACGGTGACGTGATTCAGCCGGAAAACGACCTGATTGCCATCGGCTCTGGCGGCCCTTATGCCCAGGCTGCAGCCCGCGCGCTGTTGGAAAATACCGACATGAACGCGCGTGATATCGCGGTGAAGGCGTTGGATATTGCAGGTGATATCTGCATCTATACCAACCACAACCACACCATCGAAGAATTGACCTCCAAAGCGTAAGGATCTCCCATGTCTGAAATGACCCCACGCGAAATTGTCAGCGAACTGAACAAACACATTATCGGCCAGGATAACGCCAAGCGCTCCGTGGCTATCGCGCTGCGTAACCGCTGGCGTCGTATGCAGCTTGACGAAGAGCTGCGTCACGAAGTCACCCCGAAAAACATTCTGATGATCGGCCCGACCGGCGTCGGTAAAACCGAAATCGCCCGTCGTCTGGCGAAGCTGGCGAACGCGCCGTTCATCAAAGTTGAAGCCACCAAGTTCACCGAAGTGGGCTATGTGGGTAAAGAAGTGGACTCTATCATCCGCGACCTGACCGATTCTGCGATTAAGATGGTGCGCGTCCAGGCGATTGAGAAAAACCGCTACCGCGCGGAAGAGATGGCCGAAGAGCGTATTCTCGACGTGCTGATCCCACCGGCGAAAAACAACTGGGGCCAGGCTGAACAGCAGGCTGAGCCTTCAGCCGCGCGTCAGGCGTTCCGCAAAAAACTGCGTGAAGGCCAGCTGGACGACAAAGAGATTGAGATCGACCTCGCGGCCGCGCCGATGGGCGTGGAAATCATGGCGCCTCCGGGCATGGAAGAAATGACCAGCCAGCTGCAGTCCATGTTCCAGAACCTGGGCGGCCAAAAGCAGAAAGCGCGTAAGCTGAAAATCAAAGACGCGATGAAGCTGCTGATTGAAGAAGAAGCGGCGAAGCTGGTGAATCCGGAAGAGCTGAAGCAGGACGCTATCGACGCGGTTGAGCAGCACGGTATCGTGTTTATCGACGAAATCGACAAAATTTGTAAGCGCGGCGGCAACAGCTCCGGTCCGGACGTGTCCCGCGAAGGCGTACAGCGCGATCTGCTGCCGCTGGTTGAAGGCTGCACCGTCTCTACCAAGCACGGCATGGTGAAAACGGACCACATTCTGTTTATCGCTTCCGGTGCATTCCAGGTAGCCAGCCCGTCGGATCTGATCCCCGAACTGCAGGGTCGTCTGCCTATCCGCGTTGAGCTGCAGGCGCTGACCACCGAAGATTTCGAGCGCATCCTGACGGAGCCAAACGCCTCTGCTACCGTACAGTACAAGGCGCTGATGGCGACCGAAGGCGTGAACCTCGAGTTCACCGAAGACGGTATCAAGCGTATCGCCCAGGCCGCATGGCAGGTCAACGAAACCACCGAGAACATCGGTGCGCGTCGTCTGCACACCGTGCTGGAACGTCTGGTTGAAGACATCTCATATGACGCGAGCGACCTCAACGGTCAAACCATTACCATCGACGCAGACTATGTGAGCAAACATCTGGATGCGTTAGTGGCAGATGAAGATCTGAGCCGTTTTATCCTATAATCGCGGTTACTGCATTCTCATCACTGTTAATGGGGGCTAAGGCCCCCATTTTTATTGGCTAAATTACTATGACTGATATCAGCCGTACTCAGGCGTGGCTCGAAAGTCTGCGCCCTAAAACGCTTCCTCTGGCTTTTGCCGCCATTATTGTCGGCACCGCGCTTGCCTGGTGGCAAGGGCATTTCGATCCGCTGGTGGCAGGTCTGGCGCTCATTACCGCCGGGCTGCTGCAAATCCTCTCTAACCTCGCGAACGATTATGGCGATGCGGTAAAAGGCAGCGACAAGCCTGACCGTATCGGGCCGCTGCGCGGGATGCAAAAAGGGGTGATCACCCAGGCACAGATGAAGCGTGCGCTGATTATCACCGTGGTGCTGATTTGCTTATCTGGCCTGGCGCTGGTGACGGTCGCCTCGAAAACCACCAGCGACTTCATTGGCTTCCTGGTGCTGGGTCTGCTCGCCATTATCGCGGCCATCACCTACACCGTCGGCACACGCCCTTACGGCTATATTGGCCTTGGGGATATCTCTGTGCTGGTGTTCTTCGGCTGGCTGAGCGTAATGGGGAGCTGGTACTTACAGGCGCATACGGTGATCCCTGCCCTGTTCCTCCCGGCGACCGCCTGCGGACTGCTGGCGACGGCGGTACTCAATATCAATAATCTGCGCGATATCGACAGCGATCGTGAGAACGGCAAGAACACGCTGGCGGTGCGTCTGGGGCCGGTGAATGCGCGCCGCTATCATGCCTGCCTGCTTATTGGCGCGCTGGTTTGCCTGGCGCTGTTTAACCTGATTTCCCTGCATAGTCTGTGGGGCTGGCTGTTTGTGCTTGCCGCGCCGCTGCTGGTTAAGCAGGCCCGCTTTGTGATGCGTGAACTCAGCCCGGCAGCCATGCCGCCAATGCTGGAGAGAACGGTAAAAGGCGCGCTGCTGACTAACCTGTTGTTCGTCATCGGGATTGTGTTAAGCCAGACGCTCAGTTAGCTGACAAATATCAATTAACAATTGATGATTTTGCCAACAACGCATTTCGCACGATATACTGAACACATTCGCAGCAACTGAGCGTTAAACCTATGAAATACGATACCTCCGAGCTTTGTGACATCTACCAGGAAGATGTCAACGTCGTTGAACCGCTGTTCTCCAACTTTGGTGGGCGGTCGTCGTTTGGCGGTCAAATCGTCACGGTGAAATGTTTCGAGGACAACGGGTTGCTGTACGATCTGCTCGAACAGAACGGCCGTGGCCGCGTTCTGGTGGTCGACGGCGGCGGGTCCGTGCGTCGCGCACTGATTGATGCTGAACTGGCCGGCATTGCCGTCCAGAACGAGTGGGAAGGCATCGTGGTGTACGGCTCCGTGCGTCAGGTGGACGATCTCGAAGACCTGGATATTGGAATTCAGGCCATCGCGGCCATTCCGGTAGGCGCTGCGGGTGACGGCATCGGCGAAAGCGACGTGCGCGTTAACTTCGGCGGCGTGACCTTCTTCTCAGGCGATCATCTCTACGCCGATAATACCGGCATTATCCTTTCTGAAGATCCGCTGGATATCGAGTAATAAAACCATAAGCGTGAACCATAAAAAAACCGCCAACAGCAATGTGTAATGCCGATCAGTTAAGGATCGGTTGACCGATCCAGTGGCTGTGTAAGAATCCGGAAATGTTTACCCGTTTC